>JAAFJK010000067.1:0-4944 GCA_013298105.1 Cytophagales bacterium | reverse complement strand
TTTTTCCACAACGTGCTAAAAAATGTCGGTTGTCTGACAATTTTTGTGGTAGCTTTTTTTTGCTCAAAAAATGCTTCTCCACAAAAAATGTCAGACAACCAAAATGTCTTGCCTACCAAGTACAAAAGTCCAAGTTGTTTGAATATCAAAATTGAAAATAAATAAACTGTTGTTTTGCGCCCCCAAAATGTAAAATCGCCAAGATGAGCAAATAATAAAAAGTCCATCTTGCCCACGTAGGCAAGCGCAAAGCGGCTAAGGCATATTTTTGCTCACGTCCCAGCCATTCTACCACCAAAAGAATAGGCAAAAGTATCCAAATCTTTTTGGGAAATATCGCCCAGTTCGGCATATTTACTATAGAAGCCGCACACATACAATACAAATATCTGCAGGCAATCGTCAAATTCTCTGCCCTAAAGAAAATCCAAGCCACCGTAACCAACATGAACGTACTAAGCATAGCCACCAATTCGCGGAGGGTAGGCAAGGTGCGCCCTTGCGCCACAGTTTCGAGGTTTTTGCGGTTCGTGTTTTGAATCATGGAAGGTATCATAAAAAGCGCGTGCAACAATCCCCAAACGATAAAAGTCCAATTCGCGCCATGCCAAAAACCACTTACCAAAAATATAATCAGTGTATTGCGGATACGCATAGATGTCCCGCCTTTGCTTCCGCCAAGCGGAATATACAAGTAATCCTTGAACCAAGACGAGAGCGAAATGTGCCACCTTCGCCAAAACTCCGCCACATCACGCGAAAAATATGGAAAAGCGAAATTGCGCAATAACTCTATGCCCAAGATACGCGCCACACCCAACGCAATGTCCGAATAACCCGAAAAATCACAATAAATCTGGAAGGCGAATAAGACCGCCCCGAGCGCGAGCGTACTGCCCGAATGTTCCGCAGGATTCGAAAAAACTGTATTTACAAAAGTGCCACAATTATCAGCTATGACTATTTTTTTGAAAAGCCCCCAGAGGATTTGCCGACAGCCATCTACAGCTTTGGTATAGTCAAAATGCCTTTTTTGTTTGATTTGGGGCAGTAAATGTGTAGCACGCTCTATCGGTCCTGCCACCAAAAGCGGAAAAAAACTTACAAAAACGGCATATTCCACAAAATTCAATTCAGGCTTGATGCGGTCATAATAAATATCAATGATGTACGAAAGCCCATGAAAAGTGTAAAAAGAGATGCCTACAGGCAAGATAAGTTGCAATGTCCAGACATTCATCTGAAGTCCAAACACAGCTACCACTTCTTGAAAAGACGTAATAAAAAAATTGTAGTATTTAAAAACACTCAAAAAACCCAAATTGATGACAATGCTTATCCAAAGCCAAGTCCTTTTTTCTATTTTTGATTTGGCACGCGCTATCTTGATGCCTGTAAAATAATCTAAAAACGTAGAAAAAATCAGCAGAAAAAGAAAACGATAATCCCAACAAGCATAGAAAAAATAACTTGCTATGAGTAAGAAAATATTTTGAATAGCAAGGCTTCGCTGAAGCACAAACCAATACAATACAAAAACTATAGGTAGAAATAAGGCAAAGTCTAAGGAATCGAAAATCATTAAAAAATCGTGAATTATGAGCAGTTGAACATATTTTTTACTTTTTCGGATTGACATCAAAAAAACAAAAAATCGTACATTTTTAATCGTGCGAAACTTGTATAACATGGGGCAGGCAAGGTACTGAAGACCTTGCCTGCCCGCCATCTATTTGGGTTGGAATCCTATCCAATCCACTATGACTTGTGCCGCGTTTTGGATATACAAGTCTTTTTTGACTTTTTTGGTTTCCAAATTTTCGGCATTATTTTTTCCTTCGGCTTCGTTTTCGTCTTCCTCGAGGTTGGCTTTTTCTTTAGCCTTTTTCTCGTATTCGTCTATTTCTTGTTTGCGTTTTGTTTCATTGAGCGATATTTTGGTGTTTTGGCGCAACTTACGCAAATCTTCTATGCTTTTTACAAGCCCTTTGAGGTCTTGGTCATTTTTCAAACGTTTTTCGTAGTTTTTACGGAGTTGGTCAAGCATTTTCTCTGTAAGTGTGCCAGCTACAGTGTATTTGGCAGTTTTTATCTCGTCAGAAGGCAGTGTAGCACGTTCAGAAGCCTCTCCAAACTCTTTGCGGTCTAAGGCATCAGGCAAAGCAATGTCAGGTTTTACGCCCAGATTTTGGGTGCTTGTACCATTGATGCGGTAGTATTTGGAGAGCGTAAGATTGATATGTCCATGCTGGTCGCCTTTTTCCCCTTTTACGAACCTACCCAAATCTATAGGCTGTTGGACTGTACCTTTGCCATAAGTTTGCTCACCAATGATGATTCCACGCTTGTAGTCTTGGATAGCGGCAGAGAAAATCTCAGAAGCAGAGGCACTGAAACCGTTTACCATTACGGCAAGAGGACCCGTATAAGCGATTTCTTCGTCATCATCTTCGTTTGCTTCTATGCGTCCTGCACCATCACGCACCTGTACTACAGGACCTGTTTTGATAAAAAGTCCTGTCAAATCTATAGCTTCTTTGAGCGAACCACCGCCGTTGTTGCGCAAATCCATGATGATGCCTTGTACGCCTTGCGCTTTGAGTTCTTTGATGGCGTTTTTGGTGTCGCGGCTGGTACTTTTGTAGTCAGGATTGCCCGATTGGTATTCTTTGAAATCAATGTAAAAAGAAGGCACTTCAATCACGCCTATTTTGTAGGTTTTGCCTTGATGCGTTTGGGTGATTACTTTCTTTTTGATAGTTTCTTCTTCAGTTTTGATTTTTTCGCGTATCAATTTTACTTCTTTCGGAGGGGTAGAAAGACTTGCACCTGCGGGTATGACCTTCAGGCGAACCATTGTGCCTTTTGTACCACGAATGAGCAATATCGCATCATCAAGCCTCCAGCCCACGATGTCCTCAAAATCGCCTGACTCGCCTTGTCCTACGCCTACTATTCTATCGCCTGCTTTGAGTTGTTTGTCTTTGAAAGCGGGACCACCTGCCATGATTTCGTCTATGGTCGTGTAGTCATCTTCGAGGCGCAATCTTGCGCCAATGCCTTCAAAAGAACGGCTCATGTTCATGTTGAAGTTTTGCGAAGAAATGGGAGAAAAGTAAGTCGTGTGCGGGTCATAGCTCTCTGTCAAGCAATTCATGAAGATTTGAAAAACGTCTTCGCTGTTGATTTGTTTGATAGATTTGCGGTAGTTTTCGTAGCGTTTTTTGAGTGTAGAGCGGATTTCGGGTTCTTTTTTCTTGGCTATTTGGAGGTTGAGCATTTGATTTTTAAGCTGTTTGCGCCACTCGTCTTCGAGGTCAGCTTCGGAAGTTGCCCACGCACGTTTTTTGCCATCAGTTTCCATTGTTTCGTCTTTGCTAAAATCCAATGGCATGGTTTCGATGGTTTTCAAAATTTTTTCTATGCGTTCCAAAGCACGTTCTTTATAGACATTGAAAATATCATAGACAGGGGCAATGTCGCCTTGCTTCAAATAGTCATCAAGTTCTTTGGCGTATTTGTCAAATCCTTTGATGTCTGCGGCATTGAAATAGAGTTTTCCATTGTCTAAGCTCTCGAGATAGGCTTTGTAGGTTTCATTTGACATAGCATCATCGAGTTTTTTGCGGGTATAGTGGCTACCGTTCAGCATATTCGTAACTATGACTGCTTTTTTCATCTGCACAGATTGGGGCTTTACCAATAAGGTATCAGGGAGTTTGGCAGTATAGACGACTTTAGGTAAGTCTTTTTTTGGGCTTTCTAAAGGAGTAGAGGCGTTGAAAAAAGTCCACGCCATGAACATTAAAATAGGAATTGGCATAAAATACAAGATTTTTTTCATGGTATATGTATAAGTCTTACACTAAAACGCAAAATTACGATTTTTATGAAAAACATACTGAATCTTTGAGAGAAATAATTTTAATGTATGCCTCTATTCCAAAAAATGGGCTTAGGAACAGATATAAAATAAGTGTAATTATTTAGCCCCTTGCCCCAAAGGGGAGAATTATCTCCAATTTTCGCCTATTTTAATGTTTTGGTAGGCAAGTTTAAATGCAAACTTATACAAAAACTCCCCTTTGGGGCTGGGGGTTTATCTTTTTAGCACGCGGATAACGCGGATTTTTAAATTTTAAAACTTGAAAATCCGTGAAAATCAGCCTCATCTGCGTTATCCGCGTGCTAAAAAGACAAGATATAAAAAGATGAAGTTATTAAATTCGTTTCACTTAATTTTTAAGTCTTGATTTTTTTTTCGTATTTGGCATAATTTTATAGGCTTTGATAGTATCTAAAAGACACCGTCATCACCATGCAATTTCTCCGTAAATTAGCTTTTTCTACCAAAATATTTTTAGGATTTTCTACAGTGCTTTTCTTGATGCTCATGTTGAGCCTATTGAGCTTGTATCAAGTCAATTCATTGTACCAAATCAATGACCAATTACGCGCCAACTGGATGCCAGGCATAGACCTACTCAGGCGTGTGAATGATTCGTTCGACCGCTACTTGATTAAGGAACTCCAGCACATCAACGAACCAAATAAAGAGAAAAAACTCAAAATACACACCGAAATAGATAGTTTAGTAGATGCTATTAACCAAAAAACGGAAGAATTTGGTAAGCTAAATTTGGACAGTAAAAGTAGAAATGCTTTTGCGGGACTGAAGCGAGCCGTGAAGGATTTTTTTGAAAATGTATCAGAAGTAACTCTCCAACTCTCCAATAAAGGCGAAAAAGAAGATGCGATGGTATTCAGGCGTACCAAAGAAAATGTAACCCGCCTCGAAAATTACCGAAAAGCCAGTTCGGGTTTGATAAAAGCCAGCGTAGATGGGGGCATAGGCACTACCAATGCGATAGATGCAATTTTTCATCAATCTTTGTTTCGATTTCTGCTCCTTGTGGGTGTGGCTATCATTGTAGGCTTTTTGAT
>JAAFJK010000326.1 GCA_013298105.1 Cytophagales bacterium | reverse complement strand
ATACTTTATAATTTATACCATTCTTTTTTTTACATCTTTTTATACTTCTATAGCTCAAGAAATACAGATTTTTTCTCAAGAAGATAAAATGCCACTTCCTTTTGCTGTCATTGCATTCAAAGCGAATGGAATTATTGTTGACGCAACCCGTACAGATGATAATGGAAAAATATTTTTATCCCTAAAAGTAGAAGTAGATTCAATAGAGATATATCAATTTGGTTATCAAACACTTAGTATATGTAGAAAAGATATTCAGAATCAAATTTACTTACAAGATGAAGTCATACCATTGGCAGAAGTAAAGTTAGTAAGCAATAAAAAAAGTAGTAAAAAACGTAAAATAGAAAAAATGGGATATCCTATAAAATATAAAGGTGTGAGTTGGAGCATGGCACTTACCCCTGAAATAGTTGCATTGATGGAAAACAGGTCTAAAAAAGAAAAAAAAGTAAAATCTTTTTCGTTTCGATTGTACAATAGTGTTGGCACTTCACATATATTCAAAATTATTTTTTATTCAAATAACAATGGTATAATAGGAAAACCTATTTTAAAAGATTCTCCTAAACAAGTGTTTACACTTACTCCTGAACAAATAAAAGTAAAGTTAGATGTAACTGATTTACAAATCGTAATGCCTAAAGAAGGCTTTTTTGTAGGACTTGAGTGCATAGGTTATATTGATAATAACACAAACCAAAATATTTTTGAAGTACAAAATATTAAGGCTTCTATTTGTTTACTAAAATCAAAGATTGAAAGTGCTAAATTTGTATATACAAGAGGCAAATTAAATAAACGCATGAAAGATTGGTACAACATGGGTATTTATAAGAAAGATTTATTTTCCACTTTACTACAAGAAGATGAGTATTTTGTCCCTGCTTTTGGCATAGAAGTATATGAATAAAAAAAACGCTTATTTAAGTGTTGCCGTAAAAATAAAACCTAAAAACCTATCTTCGTTGCAGTCTTCGACTTGCCAGTATGCCGAGCCAAGCCACACTCAAACCCATGCAAATTATTTTGTATGGGTTTTGGTGTGTATGGCAGGCAAGGTGTTTGGAGTTTGAAAACCTTGCCTGCCCCTACCCTCAAATCAAATATCAACAAAAAACAAATCTAAAACCGTAAATCCTCTTATTTAGGTATTTTTGTCAAGGCGTAAGTCAAAGAAGCCTTCACAAAACCCACAAAAAGCGGGTGCGGACTTTCTACTGTACTTTTTAGCTCTGGGTGAAACTGCGTACCGACAAACCATCGATGGGTAGGAATCTCGATAATTTCCACCAATTTAGCATCAGGATTGATGCCTGCACAAATCATACCCGCCTCTTCGAATCGCTCAAGGTAGTCGTTGTTGAACTCGTACCTGTGCCTGTGCCTTTCGGTTATGCGCGTATTTTGGTAGGCAAGGTAACTATTCGTGTTGTGGCGAAGGTGGCAAGGATAAGCACCCAAGCGCATAGTACCGCCCATTTGTGTAAGATTTTGCTGGTCTGGCATCAAGGCAATGACAGGGTGTGCCGTTTCTGCGTTTGCCTCTGTAGTATTTGCCTCTGCAAGTCCGAGTACATTTCTGGCAAACTCTATAGTGGCGCATTGCATACCCAGACATATCCCAAAAAACGGGATATTTTGCTCACGTGCATAGCGTACAGCCCGAATCTTGCCTTCCAGCCCGCGCTGTCCGAAGCCAGGAGCAACCAAAATACCATCTAAATTTTCTAACAAATAAATGCTCTGTTCACTATCCAACTTTTCGGACTGAATCCACTCTATCCGTACTTTGCACTCGTTTACTACGCCTGCGTGTATAAAACTTTCTACTATTGACTTGTAGGCATCATGTAGCTCCACATACTTGCCTACCAAGCCGATACGAATTTCCTCTTTGGGTACGCGGAGTTTGCGCAAAAAGTCCTTCCATTTTGTGAGTTCAGTTGGTTTTTCGGCAGGCAAGTTCAATTTTTGCAACACACGCTCGTCGAGCTTTTCGTCTTGCATCAAAAGCGGTACAGCATAGATAGTATCCGTATCACGTGCTTCTATCACACAATCAAAATCTACATTACAAAACAAGGCTAATTTTTTCCTCAACTCAGCAGGCAATTCATATTCAGTCCTACAAATCAAAATATCAGGCTGAACGCCCGCCTCCGAAAGTTGGCGGACAGAGTTTTGGGAAGGTTTGGTCTTCAGCTCGCCTGCCGACTTCAGGTAAGGTACAAGCGTAAGGTGCATAGTAATCACGTTTTGTGCGCCTTGTTCCCATCTGAATTGGCGCACCGCTTCTACGAAAGGTAGCGACTCTATATCGCCCACACACCCGCCTATCTCTGTGATGACGATGTCATACTTGCCTGTTTCGCCCAAGAGTAAAAAATTACGTTTTATCTCATTTGTGATATGCGGAACCACCTGCACTGTTTTGCCCAAATACTTACCTTCACGTTCTTGCGTGATGACGTTGTAGTAGATTCGTCCTGTCGTGATATTATTCGCTTGCGAAGTAGGGCTATTCAAAAAGCGTTCGTAATGCCCTAAGTCCAAGTCGGTTTCTGCGCCATCATCTGTTACATAACATTCGCCATGCTCATACGGGTTCAGCGTACCAGGGTCAATGTTGATGTAGGGGTCAAATTTTTGGATAGTAACCGAAAAACCCCTGCTTTGGAGAAGTTTTGCGAGTGAAGATGCGATAATGCCTTTACCAAGTGAGGACGCAACGCCTCCAGTAACAAATATATACTTTGCCATACGGGTTGCAAAGTTAGTAAAAAACACAATCTATCCCAAACAAATCGCGCCAAAAAAAGTAGAACAGACTGTCAGCCTGTTCTACCGTAAGGAACGAAAAATTAAACTTACTTTACCCCCAAAAGTTCTATATCAAATTTCAGAACGCTATCAGGCGGGATATTTTCTCCTGCACCCCTACTTCCATAGCCAAGTTCAGAAGGAATAATCAATGTAGCAATACTGCCTACAGGCAAAAGTGCCACTCCTTCGTCCCAGCCTCTGATAACCTGACTCATACCAATATTGAACGAAAATGGCTCATTGCGCTTATATGAGCTGTCAAATTCTGCACCATTGAGGAGCGTACCTTTGTAATGCACTGTTACGTTTTGTCCTGTTTGTGGGAGTGCGCCTGTACCTTGCTTTGTGATGATATAATGCAAACCAGAAGGCGTTACTTGAGTTTTTAGTTGATTTTTGGCTATGTAGTCCGCTATTTGTTTTTGCTCAGAAGGGGAATCTATCAGCTCTACATCAAATCTCAAAACGCTATTCGGAGGGATTGCACCACCGCCTGCGCCTGACTTTCCGTAGGCAAGGCAGGAAGGAATAAGTAGCGTGGCTTTCGAACCCATAGTAAGCAACGCCAATCCTTCGTCCCAGCCCTTGATGACTTGCCCCCCTCCAAGTTTAAAGGAAAAAGGCTGACTTCGCTTGTATGAGCTGTCAAATTCTTTGCCATCGAGTGTAGTGCCTTTGTAATGTACTTTTACTTTTTGCCCTTTGATAGCTTTTGCCCCTGTGCCTTGTGCTGTGATGACATAGCACAAGCCCGACTTTGTAGTTTCTATCTTCAAGCCATTTGCTGTAGCATAATCTTGTATGATTTTGGCATCTGCTTGGCGTTGTGGTCCAGATTTCTCTATCTTTGCGAGGCGAATATAATGCTTGATTTCTGTGCCTTTGGGCGTGAAATTGGGCATTTCTCTGCCCATGTATTTGGCAAAAGTATCTACTTTGATGTAGCAAACCGCACTATCGCCTACTGCCATGAAAGGCACCACATCACGCATATCTATAGGGCTGATAGCTTCATCAAGCGTTACGTCTGTCATGTTTTGCTTGTTGATAAGCGAATCTTTGTAGTTTTTGGTGTAGATTTTCAGTGTGATATAATCTCCGATAGCGGGTATCTCACGCCCTGTCAATATTTTACGTTCAAGGATTTCATAGCGGATTCCTTTAGGGCTAATTTTTACTTGAGCTTGTGCATATAATGGAGCGCACAAACAGCACAAAACAAAAAGTTTTTTTAAATTCATGGTTTTTTAAGATTTTAAGTGCAAAGATAACGTAAAAAATATGTATTTTTGCATATATAATCACTCAAAAATACAGGCAGGCAAGTGTTAAACTTGCCTGCCCAAACAAAAAATATCTTATGCAAGGACTAAAATACACTGTAGATATTGTTTTGTGCATTGATGTAACGGGCAGTATGTCGCCTATCATCGAGAAAGTAAAAAGTAACGCACTTCGTTTTTATGAAGACTTGCTGGATACTATGGCACAAAAAGACAAGACCATCGATACGCTTCGGGTGCGTGTGGTGGCTTTTCGTGATTATTATTATGACGAAGACCAGTCTATGCAAGAGTCGCCCTTTTTTACCTTGCCTACCGAAAAGGACGCTTTCCAAAAATTTGTGAGCGACCTCAAAGCTGAAGGCGGAGGCGAAGAACCCGAAAGTGGATTGGAGGCGGTAGCTTTGGCGATACGCTCAAAATGGAATACAACAGGCGACAAAAAACGCCAAATCATAGTCATGTGGACAGATGCTACTGCACACCCGCTCGAGCGGGCGGCTACAGACCGACCGAACAATTACCCTACTCAAGTGCCTGCGAATTTTGATGACCTTACTGACCTTTGGGACGGGCAATATATGATACGCTCTGCCAAACGCCTCATACTCTACGCGCCTGATGCATACGCATGGACAGACATGGCAAATCATTGGGAAAACACAATCCAATATCCTTCCAAAGCTGGAGATGGCTTAGGAGAAATAGACTATAAAACTATCCTTGATGCTATCGCAAGCAGTGTTTAGTATTCTTATTGGTTCACAATTTTTCGCGGTCTTTTTTCAGATACTAAACACCACCATAAACCCCCAAAAAATGCTTTTTTTGCAATCATGAAAGAGGACTTTTTACAATTTGTTTGGCAATACCAATATTTTGAGGCGCAAGATTTGCAGACCACTGAAGGCGATACAGTGCAGATTTTGGACAAAGGAAAATGGAACATAGACAGTGGCGCAGACTTTCAATATGCACGTATTCGACTGAATGGCGTGGAGTGGGTAGGCACTGTAGAAATACATTTGCAGGCTTCTGATTGGCAAAAACACGCCCATAATCAAAACCTTGCCTACCAAAACGTCATCTTGCACGTGGTTTGGGAAGCCGACACGCCGAACTTTCGAGCTGATGGTACGCCCTTGCCTACCATAGCTATAGGCACGCGCGTATTTGGAAAAGCCCTTCAACAGTATCATCATTTGCTCCAAAGCCCTCAAAAAATAGCGTGTGCAAGCCAATGGTTAGACGTGAAAAATCTTACCAAAGTGCAGTTGCTTGACAAAGCTCTTTTGAAACGTCTTGAAAGGAAATCAAGCATACTTCATCAATCTTGGCAAAATAATGCACAAGATTGGGAAGAAACGGCTTATCAGCTTTTGCTGAGGTACTGGGGTATGAAAATCAATCAAGAAGCCTTCACACGCCTTGCGGAGCGGCTGCCACTTAAAATTATTGCCAAACAGCGTGATAACATTACCCAAGTAGAAGCCTTACTTTTGGGGCAAGCAGGGCTTTTGGAAAAAGTCGAAAATACAGATGACTATACACAAGAACTTCAAAGGGAATATACCTTTTTAGCCCAAAAATACCAACTCAAAGGTACTGCGCTCTCAGCTGTGGAATGGCAATTTGCACGACTTCGCCCTGCCAATCTGCCTACTTTGCGGCTGGGGCAGTTGGCGGGCTTCTTGCGGTTATTCCCACATTTATTCTCGTATTTTTTGCATATTGAGATAGAAGATTTGCTAAAAAAGCCTGTCGTTGTTACTTCAAATTATTGGGAAACGCATTACACTTTGGGCAAACCTGCCAAAAGCAAAACACCTGCTTTGGGTGAAACGGCTTGGCAGAATATCCTCATCAATGTAGCTGTTCCGCTCCTTGCCTGCTACTCGAAATATACCCAAGATGAAGGCTACATGGACAAAGCGTTTACGGTACTTCAGTTTTTGCCTGCCGAAAAGAATAGCATTTTAGAAATGTGGGAAGATGTAGGCTTGAAGGTTACGACTGCCTTTGATTCGCAAGCACTCATAGAACAATACACCTTGGGCTGTGAAGCCAAAAAATGCCTTTCCTGCCCTGTAGGGACAGAACTGTTGCGAAGGTAATGATATATAAAAAAACGATTCTCTGACAATTTTTGTGGAAGTGCCAAGTTTGTCATTGTGAGCGAAGCGAACAATCTCGTTTTTCGCTCAAGATGACAAAACGATTTTTTTCTCTCCACAAAAAATGTCAGAGAACTGATGATTTCTACTCCTCAAAATGTAGTTTTTTGACTTGATAATCTCGGTTGCCAAGATAGGCACGTTTCACTTCCATATTATTGATAAGTTCTTCGGGCGTACCGTGCGCAAAGTGTGTGCCTTGTGTCATGACATATACGCGGTCTGTGATGGTAAGGATAGCATCAGCGTCATGGTCTGTGATGAGTATGCCTATTTTTTTACGCTTTAAGTAATAGATTACTTTTTGAATATCCTCTGTAGCCAGTGGATCTACCCCTGCGAATGGCTCATCAAGCAACACAAACTTGGGGTCTGTGGCGAGCGCACGTGCAATCTCTGTGCGCCTACGTTCGCCTCCAGAGAGTGATTTGCCCATGTTTTTGCGGACGTGCGTGAGCTTGAACTCCTCCAAAAGCTCCTCTGTTTTTTCTTTTTGGCGGGCTTTGGAGAGTTTAGTCATCTCAAGAACTGCCAAGATGTTGTCTTCTACAGTCAGTTTGCGAAAGACAGAAGCCTCTTGTGCGAGGTAGCCTATGCCTTTTCGGGCGCGGAGGTACATGGGCAGGTCTGTGATGTCTTCGTCATCAAGAAAGACCTTGCCTGCGTTGGGCTTTACCAAACCGACACATATATAAAAACTGGTGGTCTTGCCTGCCCCATTCGGACCAAGTAGTCCCACTATTTCGCCTTGTTCTACGTGGATAGATACATCATTTACTACGGTTCGTTTGCCGTATTTTTTGATTAGATTTTCAGCTTTTAATATCATAAGCACAAAATAAAGATAAAAATACAAGCAAACCAATTTTTTAAGTTTTTTTAACCTTTACTCTGTCAATTTGTAGTTTTCGCCTCTCAAAACCGTTTGCAATGCCTCTCCCAAAGTGTGTGTATAAGGATTTTGGTTGTTATTCAAAATAATCACTGTATAATTTAGGGCAGGATTTCGGGCTAAATAACTCTTAAAACCAAGCCATTGCCCGCGCTGAACCTGAGTAGCATTTTCTACAAACCATGCCATAGTGTATCTTGTAGGGCGTTTTAGTTTGAGCAGTCCTGTATTTTCAAATTGTTTGATAGCCACTTGGCTCAAGATGCGCTCAGAGTACAAGGCTTGTTCCCACTTGTATAGGTCTTCTACAGTGCTGTGAATCCCTGCATCACCATACACAAAGTCGACATAACTCTCGTCTGCCAGCTCTTTGAAATCTTTTGAGTAGCCTGTGGCGGGCAGGAAAGGCAGTGATTTTTTTGGTTCTTTCAAGTAAGTGCGTGTCATCTCAAGGGGTTTCCAAATATTCTCTGTCCAATATTGCCCAATAGATACGCCGCTTACCTTTTCTACTATGTCTGCCAAAAAAACATAATTGGTAGAACTCATGGCTTGTGCTTCGCGGGCAGGAAAGCGTGCTTTGGGCGCGGTCTGAAGTAGCCAATCTATCACGTTTTGTTTATAAGCGTGTGTAAGTGGTTGATTTTTAGGTGTATAAAAACTTGTAAGATAGTCGGGTATGCCTGATGTTTGGCGCAACAGGTCTATAATTTCTACTTCAGGATATGGAAAATTTGGATAATATACGGTAAGTTTGTCATTCATGCGCAATTTACTGCGTTCGGCAAGTTGCAAGACTGCCACTGCCGTAAAGCCTTGTGTAAGCGAAGCTATCGGAAATATGGACTCAGGGCTGAGGCGTATATTTTTTTGGATATTGGCGAGTCCATGTGCCTCTTTAAGCAAAATAGTGCCTTTTGAAGCCACTAAAATAGTGCCTTGAAAAGCGTGTTTGGCTTTGGCGTGTTCCCAGACTATCTTAATTTTTTGGGCTTGTACGCTTTCCAGTTTCTGGTTTAGTGAGTCTATTGCCTTGTCTTTTTGGGCTATTTTGTCTTTCAGGCGGTTTTGGCAGGCAAGGGCAAAAATAAACCACACGCACAGCCAACAACGAAAATATAATGTCATACATATTTGCTTCAAATGCCAAAACTTTACATCAAAAATAACGCCATAAAAACCTTGCCTGCCCACTATGCATGGCGCGGCTATGGTGGGTATTTCGCTTTGCTAAACTTAAATTGTAACCATTAAAAAGGTCATAATTTATTGAAATTCAATAAATTATGACCTTTGTTTGTGCAGAAGTGTATTTTACCCTTTGGTTTGATTGCGTTCTTTTTCTTCCAAGCGTGGCAAGTTTTTGTAATAGTAATTTCCATAAGTATTTGATTTCCAAGACCATTCGTCTTTACAGAATTTCTTGTATGCTTCTGTAGTGAGCAGTATTTGGTCATTGATACCCATTTCAAACATTTCTATTACATCATCATATTGGTTCACACAAGATACAGGACAATCGTTTCTTATGTCTTCCAAGTTTTCAGGAAAATCCTCCAAAGTTTCGATATGCAGTTCTGTTATTACTTGCACAAAGTCTTTGCGCCAAAAGTAGATAGCTCTCTCATAGAGGGCTTTATGTTGTTCTCTATTTTTTTTTGAGAATAACCAATAATTCTGCCTTTTTAACACTTATTTCTAACGATATTTCGTCATAACGACTGCTTTTGAATGCCATAAAAGTATGGTTTGGTTATGGTTTAGGAATCATACGCACCTCTGTACTCAAAGGCAGAGAGAATGTAGGAGTAAAAGTAATGGCATCACTGCCTGTAAAGTTCAAACTGCTGGCTGTAAGTGTATTCACATTCAGTGTGAATGCTCTGGCGGCTACACTGCCTATTTTGGGATAGGCTACTGTGAGTTTGATAGCGTTATTGGCATCTTTGGCGAGCATCCAAGTAGCGGGTGTAGGCACATTGGATACTGTCAAATAATTGATATTCAAGGCACTGAAGTTAGTAAATTTGAACTCTAACGGCGCATCAGATTGCTTTGTACCATTCAAAAACGTACCTGCATTGGTGCCTGTCCCTGTCCATGTTACAGCTTTCAAAAGTGCTTCTTCTGAGATAGGCACGACTGCTGTAGGTACAGCTTTAGTAAAGCGGTAGTTGCTGGTAGGCGAGAGCGTAATGATACCAAAAAGCTGAATATCGTCTTGACTGGGCGTGCTTACCCAAAGCTCGGCATCAGTAAGTTTTACTACACGCAAGGCTTGGCTTGCTAAAGTTGCACCACCACCTGCTATAGTAGGATAATACACTGTAAGCGTTTTGGCATCTGCGCTGAGTGTCCAGATAGCCGCCGCGCCAAGCGGTTTATCGTTGATAGTGGTGGTATTCAGTGTAGAAGTTTTACTAAATCGCAATTTCAGGTTGGGTGCGATGGCTTTAGAACCGCCACTTCCATCAGTAGCCGAAACGCCAAAATAAAGCCCGTCTGTATGCCAATCTTTGTTGGCTATCAGTTGTTGGTTGGGGTCTGTGGGTTCTGTTTCTTTACAGCTTGTGAGTATGCCAAGTATCCCTAAAAGTGTAGCGAAACTGTAGCGCAAAAGTTTGTTCATGTTGGGTTGTTTTTTGGTTTTTTTTGGTAAAAATTTTAAGCTAAAATATGAAAGTCATATTTTAACTTTTCTATTTTATTTTCCATTCGCGCTACTCTTTTTGCCAAATAGTAGTCAAATTCTTGGTTGGCCCTTTTTTGCTGACTGGCAGGTAAGTCATTGATACATTGCAAAATCTCCTCCATAACGGGTGCTATTTGAGCCTCACCATCAGCTTTATCAAGTTTTTTGAAAAGCCTTTGTAAATCAAACAAGAATAATTCCATAGTTTACGTTTTATTGGTTTAGTTCGTCTTTCAATTCTTTCACTGTATTCATAGCCTCATGTAATTTATCGAGCAGATGGTTTATTTCCGCCTCTGAAGCCTGTTTTTGATGTTTTTGATTTCTGTTTCATACATCAAAAGCATCAATTCTCTTTCTCTATCAGTCATTTGGCACATGGTTTAAAATCCATCAGATTCAATTTTTGGGTACAAATCTCGTATTCTTCGGGTTGGTTTGAGCATATAACGCAGAGGCGGTCTTGGATATTGTTTGCCAAAGTATTTTTGTACCAAATGATACCCTGCGCATCAAGATTCGTGGTAGGTTCGTCTAAAAGTAATACAGGCATTTGGCTATAGAACACAAGTCCGAGCTTCAGTCGTTGCTTCATACCCGAAGAAAAATGCTTCACTGGTTTGTCTTTGGCGTGTGCAAGTTGGATAAGTTCCAAGAAATCTTGCCTGCCCACGCCCGCACGCAAGGGCTTGAATTGTGTATGAAATCTTACCAACTCTGCCAACGTAAACTCCTCTATCAACTCCAAATAAGGTGCGGAAATCGCTATGTACTTATACCACGCTTCGGCAGGCAAGTCGGGCTGGGCAGGCAAGGTATAAACAATCTTGCCTGCTGTAGTCTGTCCCAGTCCCGCTACCAAGAACAAAAGTGTGGATTTTCCACTTCCATTTGCCCCTATGACTGCGCATGGGGCATTCGTAGCAAAAGTATGTGTAAGATTTTGGAAAATCCATTCATTGCCAAAGCGTTTGGAGAGATTTTGTAGGGCTATTTGCATAGAAAAATGGCTTAGAACAACACTTTGCTGTCGACTTTATCAAGTTTAGGAAGTATTTTTTGGCTTCGCTTTTGCATTTCTCCCAAGAGGTAAAATTTTTCGTCTGCAGTTAGTTTTTCGTCTGCATAGACAAGTTTATTGAACTTTACCAAAAAAACAGGCTTTTGGGCTTCTGCGAGGCTGTCCATAATCGTAAGATAAAACTCAAACATAGTAAAAAATGTGAAGTAGAGAATTGGAATATTGTTAAAACCGTGCAAAGATACACACAAATCTTAGGAATTGAAATAAAATAAACGGTCTTTTTAGGGCTACCAAA
>JAAFJK010000019.1 GCA_013298105.1 Cytophagales bacterium | reverse complement strand
ATTAGAAAATAAATATTTTAGGAAACCCATTGAAACTACCTTTTCACAAGTAACCTATAATTTCCCTAAGAAAATACACGCAGTTACCTCAGATGGCTTCTTATTGAAGCTATTAATTGCAATTATCACATTTATATTACATAAGTATCTCGGGCTTTAAAAAAACATTCAATAATTCAATCTTACGCAACTCACGTTATTTAGCCACGCTGTAAGCGTCTGTTATCGAGCTTTTACGCAGTTAGGCAATACCAACAGACGCTTACAGCGTGGTTTTGCGTGAGTGAAATTATCATCTTATTTTATTTTCATTCCTAATCTTTAAATTCGTTATCAAAATTACCCAATTTTTTTTAATTTCTACGTATGCAAACACAAACCACCTACCAAATAGGCAAAACAGGTGAGGAATTGGCTACGGATTTTTTGGTAGGCAAGGATTTTCAGATTTTGCACCAAAATTATAGATATGGCAGACTTGAGATAGACCTTATCGCCCAAAAAGACAATCTTATCATTTTTGTAGAAGTAAAATTACGCAAAAATGCCCGCTACGGCTACCCCGAACAAGCCGTAACTGCCACCAAAAAGCGAAATATTCAAATCGTTGCTTCATATTTTTTGGATATGATGCAGTGGAAAGGCAACATTAGGTTTGACATCATAGCTATTCTAAAGCACAAAGATAGTTGTGAGCTACTACACTTTGAAGATGCTTTTTGATTTTTTTTGCCTAATTTTGCACCCTGAAAAATTCAAACACATGGGCAGAAAAAAATTGGAACGCTTTGCAGAAAATGCAGTAGCCCACAATATGGTAGAAATCCAAAAACCTATCTATCAAACTATCAAAGGAAATTGGCATAGCCAACAATTTAGCAATCCAAATCCAATCACGCTCGAGGTCGGCTGTGGACGTGGCGAATACACCACAGGACTTGCCAGCGTTTTTCCTGAACGAAATTTTGTGGGTGTGGACATCAAAGGGGCGCGACTTTGGAAAGGTAGCCAAGTAGCCATAGCCGAAAATCTCCAAAATGTAGCTTTCCTACGCACACACATTCAAAATATAGAAGACTTTTTTGCCCCACACGAGCTTGACCAAATCTGGATTACTTTCCCAGACCCAAGACCAAAAGGTGCAGACGAACACAGGCGTTTGACACACCCGCGCTTCCTCGAGATGTACGCGCGTATGCTCTCAAAAGGGGGCTGGGTACATTTCAAAACCGACAGCGAACCGCTTTTTGACTATACACTCGAGGTCTTGGCAGATACTAAAATCTTGAACCTTGCCTACACCAAAGACCTGTATCAGTCGCCCATGCACGCCGAGCATTATGGCATCTACACCACGTATGAAAAAATGTTTACTGCCAAAGGCTTCAAAATAAACTACCTCAAATTTCAATTTGAGTAAGGAACGAGTAAAAAATAAGATGGTCAGGTTTTTGTACGATATTTTGTGTTTAGACAAGGCGCAATAGAAGCGCAAAGCGGTGTTTTGTAATGAATATTGCAACGAAGTATAAGCGTAAAAGATAAGCAAAAATGTCCAAGTTATTTTTTACTCGTTCCTAAAGAGGTAGCCCTACTTTTTCTGGTAGGTAGGCAAGTTTGTGAAGGCAGGCAAGTGCTTTTTTGAGCGTGTCAGTTCGTGTGCATAAAGCATCTTGCCCAAATCTCCCATAAACGGAAAACAGACCTTGTAATAGTCGTTTAGCTCACTGTCTTGCGCTTTGGCTTTGGTGCTATAGATGACTGCCGAAACGAAAAACTCCACCTTGCGCTCTGTATCTATGATATAAGCGCAGTCGGCTATGTAGCCATTCCACCAACCCACCATATTAAAAATGCGGATATTAGACTCTACAGCGGCATTTTCTTTCCTGCCATAGTACAGATATTTCTTATAAGTAGGAAACATTTTTTCGTCATATTCATATTTTTTTAAGCGAGCCTCGTGCGGGTGCATACCCATACCATACAGCAGTAGCTTATGGTCGCCTGCATTGAGGTTAAAGCGTTTTTGTGGAGGCACACCTTCAGGCATTACGAGTGCCTTGAACATATCATTCGCATCTCTGAGC
>JAAFJK010000182.1 GCA_013298105.1 Cytophagales bacterium | reverse complement strand
TTACCATTTATGACAAGTCAGAACAAGAGGACATCTCAAAGGAAATTTTATTGGAAATCATAACGGAAATTATAGAAGAAGAAAATGAAAATGGAGAAATATAAAAGAAGTACACTTTTTGAGTGTGCTTTTTGGTTTATAACTTGCCTGCCCAAAAAAACAACAACGCGCTAAATCTCTGTTTTTCAGGGTTTTAGCGCGATTTTGTATTGATTTTAGTACGGATTAGCTCGGCATTCTGTTGCTATCGCAACAGGCACGTTGCAAACGTGCATCTATTTGAAGTGCGTAGTTGAAAACTACGCACAACAGGAGCTTTTTCTTCTTGATTCATAGTTTTTTAATGAAACGTTTTAGCTTCAAATATATTGCAAAAAAACTAATTCTGCAAAATCCTTGCCTACCCACCCAAAACAACAACCGCGCTAAAAAGCTGTTTTTCAAGGTTTTAGCGCAGTTTTGTATTGATTTGAATACGGATTAGCTTGGCATACTGTTGCTATCGCAACAGGCACGTTGCAAACGTGCATCTATTTGAAGTGCATAGTTGAAAACTACGCACAACAGGGCTGAAATACTCAATCGTGTACTATAAACTTATCACGATTTGTGTGATTATCCAAAAAACGCTTCAAATTACTAAATTCTTTTTTGCTCTGCAATAAGAAAAAAAACTTGCCTTCCTTAGAACTTACATAATTCAGTACACCCGATATTCTGTATAGAGTTCGTGCGCCAAATACTATAGATTCGTAGTCTATGATGTGTATTTCTATAGGTGCGCTCAATAAGATAGTCGAATTATCCTGCGTTATAAAAATATTAATAATATCTTTCTCCAAAACAATACTGCCATATATCTCATAGTTAGCTATAAGCACTTTGCTATACCCCAAGTAACAATATATGCAAGCAGAAGGAACAAAGAAAAAAAAAATACGATTTCTTTCACTCACATAATCATTCGGGACAACACAAGACAACAAAAAAAAAACTGCCGTTACAACCAACAGGATATTGTCTGAACGAACATTCCTTTGCTTATCTCGTATCAAAGACAATTCGATAGCTTCCATTTTATGATTAGTCCTTTCCATTTTCTTTCGTTTTCTTAGGTCTTTTATCCTCCAAATCCTTTTTTTGCCGTTGTTTGAAAAGTGCAGAAGACCTTTTTATTAAAAAAAAAACTTTGCTACTGCACTTTTCGACACCAACAACAGACAGCAAAACCTACACCCAGTTCGTTTAAGTTTCCAACTTAAATGCAAAGGTTTTGTAGTTTGTAACCGCTACACCAAAGGCGAATCAGACAAAAAATCAAGTTCGACAAAGCAAATTCACTTCAGCGTGCAAAGCCTGCGCCCTCTCGTATAGAAGGCTATCGAAGACTTTTTTGTCTGTTTCAGGCAAGGCTTGGTAGTTTTTGCGCACATCACGCAAAAAAAGAAGTTCTTTGCCCTTGTCTTCTATGTGGGCAAGTTCTTGAAGGATATAGTCTAAAGATAGCGTTTCCATTACTTTTCGGGGTTTTCGAGTTCTTCAATTTCTTTCATAACCCTATGCAAATCTTCTAACAACATATCTATCAAATACTCATCATTACTTGAGTCTTGAATAGTTTGGATAAGCCCTTGAATATTTTGCTTGAGGTTACGCAAAGCGTTTAGCTTTTTTTCCTTTTCGGTCATTGCAAATGTAACGATAAAAGTTTTAAAATATGTTGTTTGCTTTGTTGTTTTTTTGCCGTTGTTGGTGTTTGAAAAGCGCAGAAAACCTTTTATCTTCAAAAAAACTTTGCTACTGCACTTTTCGACACCAACAACAGACTGCAAAACCTACACCCAGTTCATTTAAATTTCCAACTTAAACGCAATGTTTTTTCGGTTTGTAACCGCTACGCCAAAGGCGAACCATACCGCAAATATAGACAAAAATGGTTCTTAAAAAGTTATTGCGGAATATTCTGTAGAACAGGATCCTGCCTGTTTATCATTTGAAACAACAGGCTGGAAGGTTGTTATAGGCAAGTTCTATTTTCTGAATTTAACTATGATTATTCATCCTAATTATCCACATAAAACCCTATCAAATATTGCAAAGCACCCAACAGTTTAGGTAAGTTTTGTGTCCCATAAGTTTCTGTATCAATCCACAAAGTGCTGTTTTCCAATTTCAGAAATTGCCAACTAAAGCCATTTGTAACGGATCCAAAAATAATAGGAAAGTTGCGATTTTGTTGTTCATTGAAAAGCCTTGCCGCATACATTTCAGCCCCGCATTGCCCATACCATTTATCCAAACTATCGTCTTTAGCCTCAAAAATACCTATAACGGGTGCTTCTATATTCGTACTTTGGACTTCTTTGGTTAGCAAAAAATCGCATCTACCTGTAAGGGCTTTGCTTTTATCCACATCAAAGGTATAACCCGAAAAAAAACTAAATGCTTGAGGCTGTCTTTCGTACAAATCCAATAAAATAGGCGTTATCAACATTTCAGATTTTGCCTTTTCAGAGCCTGTAGGCAAGCCTTTTGTTCTGGCTAAAGTAGCTAACAACCAATCACTTGGCAACAAATCTTGCGTATCTAATAGTAGGGACGCAATTTTATCTTTGATGCCAAACATATCCTGCAAGTGTTGTATCGTAAAATCTGAATAAGATTTAGGATTGCTTGATTTTTGGTTACTTTTCATAGCTTTAGGCTTTTTTACAAATATACACAAAAAACTCAAAACCCCCAAAAAACTTGAGGATTTTCAAAAAATATTTCTTAGTTTTCCATCATCTCCCCCAACGTATTCATAAATCCTTGCCTACCCACCTAAAAAAATAACCGCGCTAAATCTCTGTTTTTCAGTGTTTTAGCGTGGTTTTGTATTGATTTTATTACGGATTAGCTCGGCATAGTTTTGCTATCGCAAAACACAAATTACAAACTTGCAAACCACTTTGTTTAAGTCTGAAGGCTTAAACAAATATAGGCAAGAAATATATTGTAGTTTTCCTTTTTGCGTTATATACATATCGGAAAATGTTTTTGGGATAATTTATTTTCGCGTACCCCACGTTTTACGTGGAGCTATTCATGTGCAACCCCATTCGGGGTTGCCTGAATCTCCCAAAACCACTTTCCGAAGTGTATATTAGTAAAAAATTTAAGTGTATGAATACGACCTTGCCTGCCTACAATGCAGAAGATTTAATAGTTTTCTTTGAAAACTTGCCTACCCAAGAACAGCAAAAAGTAGCTTCGCATATTTATAACAAAG
>JAAFJK010000483.1 GCA_013298105.1 Cytophagales bacterium | reverse complement strand
CAGACCTGAAGTTGTCACCATCGCTTGTATTTGAAGAAGGTTCTTGATTACCAGATGTACCATAACTTGCTCTCAAGTTCGCACTACTAACATTGTTACTCAAAAAAGTAATATTTTGATAAAATGCTTCGTTATGCATATTCCAAGCAGCACCTATAGAATAAAAATATGCGAATCGTTTATTTAATCCAAAGCGTGACGAACCATCCCTTCTTCCACTAACTGTTAAGTTGTATTTGTTATCAAGACTGTATGCAATGTCTAAAAAATAAGAAGCAAGTGCATTTCTTGTTTCACTATTAGTTAGTTGTGTACCAGTTATACCATTAGTAGTGACAGGAAACGAAAGTTGTGGATTTAAACCGAAGCCAACACCTTGGCTTTGGAAATAGTATCTTTGTATCAATTCATTTCCTATAATCGCGCTCAAAGTATGTCTATCACCAAAGTTTCTATTGTAACGCAATGTATTGTAATTAATGAAAGATTGTTCCCTAAAATTACCTCGTATGAGTCTTCCTGATCCCAGTGCCAAACCACCTTGATTAAAACTTTGTGGTGTAATGATGCTATTTTGCTCATCTCTTGTATAATCAATGCCCACAGTTGTTTTAAAAATCAAGCCTTTAATTCTAGGTACCTCATATTCCAAATATATATTTCCCACTAATTTTACTTGATTGGGATATCTTTTGGATTCATGCATAGCCTGATAGAGATTGACCTCATAATCATTTACATCGTTAGGAGAATAACTACCATCTGGATTGAAAGGAGAATTATAAGGGCTACCTGTGAAGGCATACAAAACAGGATTATTTAAGTTATTACCTGTTTCGAGTATCTGACTCTCTTTATTTGTACCCACTGTGGCATTTACTCCAACTTTTAATTTTTGAGTAGCAGAAAATTCGAGATTCGTCCTTAAAGTATATCTATCCAAATTAGTCAAGATAACAATTCCCTCTTCTCTTCTGAAATTACCCGCTACATAAAAACGCACTTTTTCTGAACCACCTGAGAAATTCAACTCGTGTGATTCTTGTTGTCCCGCTCTGAATATTAATTTTGTCCAATCTGTATTTACAGTGGCTAATTTAGCTATTTCAGCTTCGTTTTCTTCTGGTGTACCCCCACTATTCAGTATATTTCCCACTTTACCATAAGTTGTTCCTTGGTCAAACAATAAGCGCTCAAACCTTATTTTTTCAGCCGTATTCATCATTCCAAAACGATTGGTAGTACGTGTAGATACACCATATTGCGCTCTGTAAGTAACCTTTGTTGCTCCCACCTTTCCCTTTTTAGTTGTTATAAGAATAACTCCATTAGCACCTCTTGAGCCATATACTGAAGTAGCTGATGCGTCTTTCAGTACGTTTATGGTTTCAAAATCGTTCGGATTAAGTGTGGCAAAGTCCTGTGCTGCTATAGGTACACCATCTAAAACATACAAAGGTTCAGTGGATGAACTTATTGTACCCACACCTCGTATCCTAACATTGGCAGGGGCACCTGGTCGTCCGCTACTTGCAGAAACCATCAAGCCAGCAGCGCGTCCTTGCAAAACCTGGTCAAAAGATGCGATAGGCACCTGTTCCATCACTTTTGTATTTATAGTGGTAATAGCCCCGACAAATTTCTCGCGCTCCATAGCTCTATAACTACTTACTTGAACCTCATCAAGATATTTCCCCTCCTCAAGCGTAATATCTATTACATTGCTTGCGCCTACAGTGACTTTCTTTTCAGGGTAGCCAACCATAGTAAATACAAGGACTGTACCTGTAGATGCTTTGATTTTATACATACCATTGTCATCTGTACTTGTACCTGTAGTGGTATTTTCGATGATTACAGCTGCACCAGGCAAACCAGCACCTGTGTTGTCTGTAACCTTTCCTGTTATCTCACGCTCTTGGGCGAGGGCTGTAGTAATGCCCAGTAAGCCAAACAAGAGCAACGAAAGTATTTTTTGTTTCATGCTTTTAAGATTTATTGGTTTAAGTAATTTATTATATATTTTGTTTTGCAAATTTATGTAACAAAAAACAAACTATCAAATCTTTTAACAAAAGATTTTTTGGGGGCTTTGCCTTATTGCCAAAGATTCATTGTGAGTACCTAAACATAGGTATATTAACAAATTGTAAATCAATCGTTTACGGAAACTTATTTTTCAGTTTTTGAAAGTGTTTTATTTGCCCTATCTTTGTAAAAAAAATCTCACTATGCTTTGTTTTGACTTTTGGACTGAAAAACGCGCTTCCTTGGGTGAAGATGCCTTGCCTACCCTTGAGGTGGCAGATGATGGCACAGTGCTTTTGGTAGTCTATGACGGTTTGGGCGGGGCGGGTAGTACGCTCTATGACGTAGGGCAGGCAAGTTTTTCGGGAGCTTACCTTGCCTCCCGATGCGCCAAAGCGGTTACAGAAGCATTTTATAGACTTTGGGATGCACAAACAGAAGAATCTTTTGCCGAAGGCTTAGAAGTCGCGCTGAAGTATGCCCTTGATGCGTATAGACAAGAACTGAACGCGCCTATCTCACGCCTAAAAAGTAAGCTCCTCAAAACCTTGCCTACCACGATAGCAGGCATACTGATAGAACCTAAACAAGAAACAATACAAACCACTACTTTCTGGGCAGGAGATTCGCGTGGTTATTTTTTACAACTTGAAGGGCTGAAGCAAATATCTACAGATGATTTGCATGGCAGTCCCGATGCTTTTGAGAATTTACGACTTGATGCTACACTCACGAACTGCGTCCATGCTGAAGGCAATTTTCATATAAACACCCTTTTTCATAGCATTGATGAGCCTATCATTTGCTTGGTAGCTACTGATGGTTGTTTTGGCTATGTCCAAACGCCCATGCATTTCGAATATATTTTGCTACAGACGCTTATGGAAAGCCATTATGATATGGAAGATTGGGCAGAAAAATTGAAAGATAGACTGCTCGCCCTTACAGGTGATGACATGAGTTTGGCTCTTTGGGCGTGGGGGTTTGATAGTCTGGAAGCAATTAAATCTTATTTTATTCCGCGTTTGGAGATTTTAACTACTGAATTTATCACTGTTTGGGAAACGCTGTCAGATGATATAGAAAAGGAAAATCTTTGGAAAAAGTACAGTGTAGATTGACGTTCTCTCGCGGTCTTTTTTTCGGATTGCCAACCGCGAAACGCTACATGATTATCAATTTATCTCCAAACGAACCACGTGCCGTTTTGATTTGTAGGTTGTAAATGCCTTTGGGCAAAGTCGTTTCGAGTTGGATTTTATCGGCTTCGGCAGGCAAGGTAGTGGTGAGTTGGTAGGCAAGTTTCCCTTGCATATCGTAGATAGTGATGGTTATTTTTTGTCCGCCCCAGACTGTTCTTTGGTAGGCAAGGTAGGGATTTGTGGGTGCAGGATTGGGATAAATATAAAAATTGCGCATTTTCTCATCTTCGGGCAGTGCCGTAAGCACTACTACACCCGAACCGATAGGGTCAAGCCAATCCGAGAGGCGTGTATTGCTTGTACCTCCGCCCGTCCACGAAACTGAAAGTTTGCCGTACCAATCAGGGCTATTCAGTGAGCTACAAGAAGCCCCGCCCCCTCTAAGCTGTCCTATGATATTGCCCGCTGTGCTAAAAAGAGGCGAACCCGAAGAACCACCTTCTGTAGTGCCGTGATTCCAGATTTGTTTGAAGTAATTTTGGTCATTCGGCAGGTCATCATAGTAGCTTGTGGTGCTGTTCGTGTCTGTATCTATCGTGATTTTTTTTACATCTCCGCTTGGGTGATGGATACAGACCGCCCCCGCTATGTTGTTGCCTGACCTATCCCAGCTATTCCACATGGCATTGTAGCTCGTGGGGACATTTTGTTGAAGCTCAAGCAATGCAAAGTCTGAAAGGTCGTATTTGGCTTTTAGTGTGGAGCCTGTGATGCTTTGGCTGTTGTTTGGGGCAATGTTGGGCGCATTGCAATTTATGATTTCATAATTGAAATCAAAACTCCAGCTGTTTAGATGCGTAGCATTCACATCTTTTAGACAATGATTGGTATTTGCTATGAGTGAACCTGTGCAATAGGCTGAATTTGTGCTACTTACTGTGATGATGCGCACTACTCCGCGCTGTTCGTCATGCCAAGCGTCTGCTAAATTGGTACAATTTATATTCAAATTGCAGTCGCCTGATTCGCCAAAACCCAACTTGTCATGTTTTTGAGGGAAAAAATCTTCAAAATGCTTGTAGGCTTGGTCAATGCGGTGTAAGTGAAGCCTTGCCTGCCCTCTTTGGGTGGCGGGTTCGAGGTATTCTATAATGACCTCTTTTGAGGAGATGACTGTAGTAGCAAAGGTTTGGTATGTTTTGTTGTTGGCAGAAGTAAATGCGCCAAGCAGGATTTGGTGGTCTGGGCTGTAGATGAATAATTTGCTGTCTTCTGGTAAATAAAAATG
>JAAFJK010000449.1 GCA_013298105.1 Cytophagales bacterium | reverse complement strand
AGGCAAGGCGGCTAATAGCTTAGGCGAGCGGGTAGGTAAGTTGCAAAAAAGTCCCTATTGGCAAGGTGAAGAAGTAGAAGTCATTGCCAAAGATGGACAAAAAGTCATGTTTATGGCTCAGCGTGTCCGCAGGCAAGAGGCAGTAGATAAACAAATCCATTATTTATTTTTCCCTCTAATTTTTGAAAGCCCTATCTCTGAACGTGGGTAGGCAAGGAGGGGGAAAACTTCCTGTAGCACAGACATCTTGCCCGTAGATTTATCTAAAACAATAGGCAAGATGTGTGTGCTACCCAAAGAACCAGCTATATCCCTATTCCCAAAAATAAAAATTCAAAACTATGTGGTGTTCTTGCATCAAATAAATAGCTATAGCGTCCACCTATCTCAAGCTCAAGCAAACGTAAAATACGCACATCAAACGTGAGTTCTATCCCTGTAGAGCGCAAAAAAGTTTGGTTTTCACGAAAAGGAGGCGAATATGAACTGATATTCGCTACTGCACTGTCAAAAAACATATTCGCTTTGATACGCTTCAGGAACAAGAGCGAACCCACTCTAAGGTCAGGATACAACAAAGGCAGGGCATAATTTATTGCCACCTTGCCTACCCCATCACTCATAGGCACACTCCTGTAGCCACGCGGATAGAAGAACAAATTGCGGAATTTGTAATTGTTGGTATATTTTTCGTACTGGTAGGCAAGGTTGAAAGAAAGACTGTGTGTACGCATCAGTGCAGGGGCGTAAAAGTCTAAACGCGCCAAAAACGTATTGCCTCTCAATTCGCCTTTGCCCAAAGTAGAGATATAGCGAATGTCGGCAAATGCGCCCCAGCGTGGCAAAAACTGCCTACGGGCTGTGATAGCCTGCGAACTTAAACGCACCCTGAAATCAAGCGTATTGACAGACTGATTTTGTAAGCGAGGCTGGAAAAAACGCGGATTGTCGCGTGGTATGGCTGAATTTCGGACTCTGAACCGACTTGTATTAACATCATCATTGTTCAAAAAATTATTTTTGCCTTCCAAGCGCAAATGATGATAGTCTGCACTGAGTGTGATGCGGTTGATGGCTGTCCCTTTGGTAAGATTGAAAGGCAGTTGTACGCCAAAATAAAGGTCATTTTCACGCCAAAATTCGTTGTAAAAAGAGGCTATATAAGTTGTGTCAGTTCGGTTGCTGTTATGCAAAAAGCCTCTTGCGCGATTGCCTTGAAAAAATCCCGCCCTAAAAATCGGATAAAACTCTGCAAAAGTAAGCCCTATGCCGCTTCGCCATGTGTTTTCATTGAGGTTGTAATACGTTTCGGCAACGGCAGAAAGCGTGCTAAATTTATTATCTGCCAGCAGTTGCAAGCCTGCTTCGGGCAAATACACTTGAGGCAGTAGGCTGTGAATGTTGAAAATACTTGATGCTTTGCGGAATTTTTGGACTTTGAAGGTTTCCTTGCCTACCTTCTCTATGATGCTCGCGTTTCCTTCCTGCTTCATGACAGGCATAAAAAAGCGCAATTTATTTTCTACTTCGGGTGTGTAGCGTTTCCATTTTGTTTCGTCTATTTCCAATTCATAGATGTCGTAGCCCATCGCACTGAAGCCGCTGTAGGCAAGGTGTTTCCGATTGGGCGAAACGGCAGGAAAGAACGCCCCAAGTGCGTGATTGGTAACTTGGAAAATCTCACCTGTACCATACTTGAGTGCAAAAATATTGTTTGTACCTGTATATGCTCCACTAAAAAAGAGATAACTTTCTGTAGCACAAGGGTAACTTATCTGCCATTTGGTAGGCTCTGTAATCTCCCCCATCTCGCCTGTGGCTGTATTGATAGCTACCAACCAATTCTGCTCACCTTGCTGTGCAACAGCGATGATTTGCGCTCCTGTGGGCGTAAAAACGGGAAAAGAGAAAAAGTAGTTTTTTGGATTGGGAAAGCGTTTGATTTCCTTGCCTGTATTCGCATCAAGCACCACTATAGTATAGCGCAAACTATCAGGCACATCTACCACCACGATTTGCTTATTGTCGGGAGAAAGCGAAGGCGCGAAATAGCGCGAACGGGAGGTAAGTTTGCGGACTGTGGACTCGAAGGGCGTTTTGAGGCGAATGACAGAGTAATTCTTGCCTCCCCACCGCTCATGGTAGGTAAGTTCAGACCAAACCATTACGCCTTTGTTTACGGAAAGGGTGGTGTTTGAACTTACGTTTAGCCCTGGGGAGAAAAGTTTTTTGCCATAAAAAACAATAGGTCGAATATTTTTAGCTTGCATCACACGATTGCTAAAAGTTGAGTCATAACCTATGCATAACCCTTTCCACATCAAACGTCTGCTTGGTTTAATATTGTAAAAAGTACGTATTTCCTCAAAACTACTTTTTTCTACAATTAAAGTAGTGTCATTTAAATATTGTGGAAACTTGTAATCAGTATAAAATTTTTTTGGAACACCCGAAATTAAAATACTATCTGCAAAGAATTTAATTATTTTTTGTTCTTCTGTTTCAGTATCTGCATTTTTAACTTCATTTACCCACGTACTATCCAACCCTGCAAAAGTTTTATTATAAAGTTTTCTTGGGGGCAATTTCATGTGGCGTTTCATAGCACGTCCAAAGGGATAGAAAATGCCTTTGAACCTTACTGCGTCATTTACTACTTTGTTCCAAATTTCATTGCCGAACTCTGTCCTTGCCTGCCCTGTCATGTAGTAGCCCATATTGTAATAGCTTGGTACATAATCGCGGAAAGAACCCGCATACGCCTTGTCATAACTGTAGTGCTTGCCTGCCAAAGCTAAAGACTTGTATTCCATATCAAATTCAGGCAAACGTCCGCGTCCTGCATTGGTAAGGGCAGTTTCGGTCATAGTCGCATCTCCTTCGAGATACCAAATAGGCAAGGCAAGCCCAAAGAACCCGCCCCATGTCCATGAACCCAAGACGTTTTTGGCTAATTTTGTGATGCCTCTTTTTGAGTTCGCAAACTGTTTTACGTGCCTGTATTCGTGGATTACCAAGAGGTCAAACCAATCTCCCGCGCCATTGAGGTTGAATTGGGGTGGAGTCATATAACATTCAGAACGAAACGGACCTACTGTAACAAAACCATTCGGGATAGTGGTTTGGTTTTGCAAAATCATCGTGATGGGTTGGCGTTTTTCGCCTATACTTTCGTTGTGATTGTCCCAAAGATAATGCACCAAATTGGCGGTACGCTGTCCGTACTCCTCCATACCCGCAGGAAAGATGACTTGTACCTTGTCGGTTTTGATTTGATTCCACTTCAGGCGTGAAGGATTTAGCCCAAGCGGATTGGAAGGAATTTGTGCCTTGCCTACCCCGCAGGCAAGGAGGAGGAATAAAAATAAGATAGCTTTGAGTTGCATAACGCAAAGATATGCGATTCGTTTTGAAAAAACAATAGCGTGTTTTTTAGTTAGGAACGAGTAGAAAATAAAGTGATAAAGATTTTGTGCGGTATTTTGGGCTTAGACGAGGCGCAATAGAAGCGCGCAAACAATGAGATAGTGTTTTGTAATGATTATTGCAACAAAGTATAAGCGCAAAAGATTAACAAAATTAACAAGTTATTTTTTACTCGTTCCTTAGCTATAAAACAATCGTGTACTTTTTTGTATTATACCAAAATTATGTATCTTTGTAAAAAAGTAACAATACAATCATACAAAAAACGTTTTTTAGTTTAGTCAAATTTACTAACTTGTCAAGAATCTTGTGCCAACTTATACATTTTTTATTTTTTTTGTTTTTTTAACTTGCCTGCCTCAAGCGGTGTTTGGGCAAGATACCACTGAGCTGACATTTAGTTGGCGACAACTCTACCCATTTTTACATGGATTTTTGTTTGTAGGGTTTGGTTATACGTTACTTTTTTTCTTTTTGACACGTTCAAAACTTTGGGGTTATGTAAGTATCTCACTGGGTATATTTTCTTTGGTTTTTAGATTTTACACAAATTTCACTTTACTTTCTATTGTTTTTCATGTATTTTTATTGATTTTGGTAGTTTTTTTGGTTTGGCGGCTTGCGTTGATGGTGCGCCCTTTGAAATCAGTACAAGAAAAGAACATATTTTTAGAAAGTAAAATAGCCCAACAAGTAGAAGAAATAGCCCACGAACGTGCCAACTTGTATGCTGTGATGGAGAGTACGCCCGACCTCATTTATTCGCTGGATAAGGACTTGCGCTTTATTACTATGAACAGTGCAACACGCAAAGCCTTCAATTTTTTTTACCACAAAAATATAGACGTAGGCAGTTATTATAAGGAAGTCGTAGCTCCTGAAGTTTTACAACTCTTATTGCCATATTTTGAAAAAGCATTTTCGGGTGCATTTTTAAAAGAAAAAATTTCTCATACTTTTCAAGGAAAGCCATATTACCGCGAACTTTATATCAACCCCATTCGTGAAAAAAACGGCACTATATCGAGTATTTCCATTTTTTCGGAAGACATTACAGAGTCAGAACTTGGGCGACAAAACCTACAATACACAGAGTCTTTGCTGGAGGCTACTTTTGCACAATCGCCTGACGCACTTTTCTTAGTCAATTTAGAAGATTTTGTAATCACAAGATGCAACAGACGTGCGCTCGAATTGTATGAAGCAGATGATGAAGATGATATGATGGGACGGGCTGGGACATCTTTGCACAAAATACCACTCAGTGAGGCAGAACGCCAAGAGATTAGAGAAAGTATAGACAACAAGGGTTTGTGGACAAACGAATATGAATATACCACTTTCAAAGGCAATCATTTTTGGGGTATTTTGAAAGTAAGCAGTATGCTTTTGGGCAATACAAAGGTATTACTTTCGCGTGTGTCGGATATTACTGAACGAAAAAGAAATGAAATGAAAATCATTTCTAAAGAGGCAAGTCTAAGGGCAATTTTGGAAAGCAACGACCAGTCTATCTGGCTGGTTGATGAAAACTTTGTACTGATAGACTACAATCAAATCTTTGTGGAAATGCAAGAGCGCACTTTTGGCATAGCTGTAACACCACACATGAACCTTATCAAACATCTTCCTTATGTCTATGAAACTATGTGGAAAAGTAGATATAAGCGTGTAATCAAGGGACAGCGAGAAGAATATACTGATGTCTATGACTATAAGGGAAAAGAATATGTATATCAAATTACAGGTTTTCCTGTCTATGAAGAAGGCATGGGAATGCCTACGCGCGGTTCTTTTTTTGCACGCGACATAACGGCACAAGTCATGGCGGAGCGAGAACTTCGCTCAAATCAACTCTTGCTTGCTTCTATCAATCAACATTTGGAAGACGCACTTTTCAGGAGTACGCCCAGTGGCAGAGTACTGTATGCCAATCATGGCTTTATGAAAATGTTTGGCTATGATGAAGCCGAAGCCTACAAACAAGATATGCGCGACTTTTATGATAACCACGAAACGCGCCTGAAACTTCAAGCATTGTTAGAAAAAAAACAACATTTTGCCAACCAAGAATGCCTCATGAAGCGCAAAGATGGCTCAAATGTTTGGGTTTCTATCAGTGCCACCCAAAACTATGACGAGGCAGGAGATGTATATTATGATGGCATCATACGCAATATCACTGAAGCGCGAAAAGCCAAAATTCAACTCAAAAAACAAAACAAAAAACTTAAGAAAGTAAATGGGGAATTGGACAAATTTGTCTATAGTGCTTCCCATGACCTGCGTGCGCCTTTGTCTTCTTTATTGGGTTTGTTGGATTTATTTAGATTGCTGGACTCGGAGGAGGAGAAAAAGAATATCTTGGATATGATGATAAAAAGCGTAAAAAAATTGGACGAATTTATCAATCAAATTATCCTTTATTCGCGTAACTCACGCATAGAAGTAAAACCTGAAAGAATTGATTTTGCAGATTTGCTCGAAGGAGTGTCTGATGCACTGAAATATATGCCTGAAAGCGAGAAAATTTTGCACATTTTGGATATGCACGTAGAAGCACCTTTTTATTCAGACTACTTCAGGCTGAGTGTAATTTTGAATAACCTCGTATCAAATGCTATCCGCTATGCCAATCTTGAGCAAGAAAAGCCTTTTGTGAAGGTCTTGATACAAGCAGACAAAGAAAAGGCTTTTATAGAGGTCAGCGACAATGGGCAGGGAATAGGGGACGAATTTCTACCACATATATTCAAAATGTTTTATCGGGCAAATGAAAAAAACACAGGCTCTGGCATAGGTTTGTATATCTTAAAAGAAACGCTTGATGTGTTGAAAGGAAAAATCAATGTTACATCTAAATTAGGCGAAGGCACTACATTCAGTATTGAAATCCCGAATTTAGTGCCTATAGAAGAATAAAAAGAACCTCCTTCTTGCCTGCCCCAACGCCTCCCAAAGTATTTCTATTGGGTATTTGGCTTGAAAATCGTTGGAAATAGATAAATAGACTTCTTGCGAAAGTGCTATTTCTGCTACCTCAACCCTGCCCTTCTCCAAATGGAGAAGGGTTAAAAAGACTTTCGTAAGAAGTCTAATCATGCCGTATGGACGATATGTTGTTTGAATGACTTGCGCAAACGCCAGATATTTTGGGCATTGCCTGTATCTACTTCTACCTCGTCCATGATATTGCGCACAAGCATTAGCCCTATCCCACCTTTGCGCCTTTCTGTAACAATGTGTTGCAAAGAAGGCATCACTTTTAGTAAGCCAGTGGGGTCAAAGTGTTCGCTGTATTGGTCAATAATCTCAAACTCTATGCGGTCGTCTTCTTGTATAATGCTTACTTCTAAAGTCTTGTGTGGGTTGTTTGCGGCACTGTGCGATATGATATTCGTACATACCTCATCTACTGCAAGCACAAGTTGATTGGCTTCAGTATCAGACAAAGCAAAATCTCGCAAAACTACTTTTACAAATTCACGAATCAGTTTTAAGTTTTGTGTGTGGCAATTTGCCTTATAGTAATGTATCATTGTTAGGCATTTTTTGCTTGTTGAAGGTCTGTTACTATATGCAGTAGCTTATCTAAGCCAAGTATCTGAAATACATTTTTTACTTTTTCACTCAGTCCAAAAATAGCAAAATGGACTCCGTTGTCGTTAAACTCCTCAATACGTGACACAAACACGCCCAGCCCTGCGGAGGCGATATATTGTAGCTTTGTGCCATCAATCAAAATATGTGTATGATTTGCTTGGAGTGCTTTTTCAATGGCTTTGTCCAAATGAATGGCAGAAGAAGCATCTACATCTCCTGCTACTTCTATTATCCAATATTTTCCGTCTTGTTTTTCGTATAGTTGCATCAATGAATTTATACGTACTAAAAAATATTTTGTTACATTTGCAGTATGAAAAACGCGATACAAAATTATATAGGCGGGAGCTTTTACAATCCTGCAAATGAACTTTGGCTACCCAATTATGCCCCTGCACAGGGAGAGGTGTATTGCCAAATCCCTGACAGTGATGCCGAAGATGTAGCCAAAGCGGTCGTAATGGCGCAAAATGCCTTTCCTGCGTGGCGCGATATGGGTGCGGAGGCAAGGAGCGGGTATTTGCTTAAGTTGGCAGATGCAGTAGAAAAAAAACTTGAGGAGTTTGCAGTAGCTGAGAGTATAGACTCGGGTAAGCCTTTGAGCCTTGCAAGGCGCATGGACATTCCGCGTGCCGTACACAATTTGCGGTTTTTTGCTACTGCTATTTTGCATACGCATACCGAAGCGCATGAAGCCTTGCCTGCCATGCTGAACTATACGCTCCGCGCCCCTGTGGGCGTGGTAGGTTGTATTTCGCCTTGGAATCTGCCGTTGTATTTATTTACTTGGAAAATCGCGCCTGCTTTAGCCACAGGAAACTGTGTCATAGCCAAACCCTCAGAACTTACACCCATGACAGCCTATATGCTTACAGAGCTGTGTGCAGAGATAGGCTTGCCTGCGGGTGTGCTGAATGTACTACATGGCGTGGGAGGCAAGGTGGGGGCAAGTATAGTCGAACACCCTGATATCAAAGCCATTTCGTTTACAGGTGGTACGGCTACTGGAGCGACCATAGCGCGTACTGCCGCGCCTATGTTCAAAAAACTTTCGCTTGAGTTGGGAGGCAAGAACCCTGTCTTGATTTTTGCAGATTGTGTGTATGAGGAAATGCTCGCCACTACAGTCCGTAGCTCATTTACGAATCAAGGACAGATATGTTTGTGTGGTTCGCGTATTTTGGTTGAAAGGTCTATTTATGAACGTTTTAAGGTAGATTTTATACGTGAAACAGAAAAAATCGTAGTTGGAAATCCATTAGACGAAAACACGCAGATGGGCGCGGTCATCTCTGAAGCACACCAACAAAAAATATTGAATTATGTCAAACTTGCCACTGAAGAAGGCGGAACTATTCTCACAGGGGGCAAAGCCATGTATCCCAAAGATGCCGAAAAAGGCTGGTTTGTAGCGCCAACTGTCATAGAAGGACTTGCTTACGACTGCCGTACAAACCAAGAAGAAATCTTCGGACCTGTAGTAACGATTCAGCCTTTTGACACAGAAGAAGAAGCCTTGCTATACGCCAATTCGGTACGCTATGGGCTGGCTTCGGTACTTTGGACACAGAATCTGGCACGTACTCAACGCCTCACTCAAGCCCTTGAGTCGGGCATTGTTTGGGTAAATTGTTGGCTCATGCGTGATTTACGGACACCTTTTGGGGGCGTGAAAGATTCGGGCGTGGGGCGTGAAGGCGGTTGGGAAGCTATCCGATTTTTTACAGAAGCAAAAAATGTGTGTATCAAGTTGTAGATATTTTGGTTCTTAAAAAGTTATTACGGAACAGGCTGTAGCACAGGCTTCCAGCCTGTCGTTTTCAAGTCATAAACAGGCTGGAATCCTGTTCTACAGTTTTGCCTCCGCAATAACTTTCGAAGAACCGATATTTTTATTAGACTTCTTGCGAAAGTGCTATTTCTGATACCTCAACCCTGCCCTTCTCCAAATGGAGAAGGGTTAAAAAGACTTTCGCAAGAAGTCTATTTTATCATCAGGGCAGGATTAGGACAAATAGACAAATAAAAGTCTTTTTCCTGCTTGGGTGCCACACCATAAAAGTCGCCTTCTTTGCCCAAAAGGTCGGCTATGATTTGAAAATGCAAGTGCGGAATCCAGCCACCATTGATTGCCAACTCGCCTACAGTCGCTATTTTATCGCCTGCGGATATTTCCTTGCCTACCCAAATACCTTCAAGGGACTCAAGGCTTAAGTGTCCATAAAGCGTATAAAAATAACTTTCTGTCGTAAGCTCATGCGCCAAAATCAGGGTAGGTCCATAATCTCCAAAATTTGCATTGTTTTGAAAACTATGCACCTTGCCTGCGAGGGGCGCGAATATAGGCTCTCCTGCTTCAAGCCAAATATCTACGCCCAAATGGACAGAGCGCGAACCACTTTCAGTATCAAAAACAGTGCTTTTTTGATATACATTTCGTTCTTCTGCATAGCCACCCAAGCCTACTTCTGCCCCAAAACGTGCAAAAACTTGCTTGATATATTGCTTCATCTCTACAGGATTTGTGAGGTCATGGGAGGCAAGTTCAGGATTGTGCAAAGAGAAATCCAACAACGCGACTTTGCCGTTAGCCAAGTCAAAGCGTGTCAGGGGTTTTATATGAGGATAGTTTTTTTCTAAAAAATCAGTCAGCATATTTTCAAAGAATTAAAAAAAAGAGGCAAAAGTGCCTCTTTTTGTCGTATTTACAAAATCAACATAGCATCGCCATAGCTAAAAAAGCGGTACTTTTCTTTGATAGCTATTTCGTATGCCTGCATGATGAGGTCATAGCCCCCAAAAGTGCAAGTAGTCATGAGCAAAGTTGATTCAGGCAAGTGAAAATTTGTAACCAGCGCACTTGGAATTTTGAACTCATAAGGCGCAAATATGAACCTATCTGTCCAGCCCTCTACAGGCTTCAATCGCCCTGCGGCTGATACAGAAGACTCGAGGGCTTTGATAGAGGTCGTACCTATGGCACATACACGCTTTCCTTCATCAAGTGCCTGATTGACACGCTCTGTAGTCGGTTCAGGAATCATATAGTTTTCCGAATCGGCTTTATGCTTCGTGAGGTCTTCTACATCTACTCTGCGGAATGTACCCAAGCCTACGTGAAGTGTGATAGGTACTATGTCTATGCCTTTGATAGCCAACCTTTTGACAAGTTGCTTTGTGAAGTGAAGCCCACTTGTAGGCGCGGCTACAGCCCCTACATTTGTAGCAAAAATGGTCTGAAAACGCTCGCGGTCTTCAGGCTCTGTGCGCCTAAGTGCGTGTATAGTTTTGGGTAAAGGCGTTTCGCCCAAAAAGTCTAATATTTTATAAAACTTTTCGTCATCATCAGCCAGAAAACGAATCGTCCGACCGCGCGAAGTGGTATTATCTACAACTTCTGCCACGAGTTCGCCATCACCAAAAAAAAGTTTGTTGCCTACGCGGATTTTGCGTGCAGGCTCTACAAGTACGTCCCATAGGTGTTGTTTGCGGTCGAGTTCGCGCAAAAGGAATACCTCGATTTTTGCCCCTGTTTTTTCCTTGCTGCCATACATACGCGCGGGGAAGACTTTGGTGTCATTGACCACCATTACATCACCATCATCAAAGTACTCAAGAATATCTTTGAAAATACGATGCTCAATCTTACCTGTTTTGCGATGTACGACCATTAGTCGCGCATCATCGCGGTTTTCGGTAGGATACAAAGCGATAAGACTATCGGGCAGGGAGAACTTAAATTCTGATAACTTCATGGTTTTTTTCGAATAAACGCCAAATATAATACATTGCCTACCCACTTGTCAAGTGTTTTGCAAAAAAACTTTGTTTTTTTATTTTTTGCGCCTCAGCCAAATCATCAGCCATAGCCCAATTACCATAGCTGTAGAAACTATTGTAAGCCAAAAAAACAGTGTTTTAGGGTGTATTTGCGATTTTGCCCAGCCCACGTGGGCAGGCAAGGTAAAAAATAAAAAAATATAAAAAAGTTTTGATTTCATTGAAAAGGGGGGCTACTGGACTGGTGGACGGGGAGGTTGGGGACGGGGATGGGACAAGGACAGGAAGCTCACTTCTACCCGTTTCCTCGTCCCCCTGTTTTCCCGTTCCCCTTATCTCCCTTCCACCCCTCTCTTTTTATTTTGCCTGTTTCTGTACGTGGGAAACTCGATTGGTAGGTGATTTGTTTTGGGACTTCGTGGCTATAGAGTGTGGTGCGCAAAAGTGTCCAAAGTTTTTCTTCGGTTTGGGCAGGCAAGGCAGGAGTTTCTAAAAATAATACGATACGCTCTTGCCATTTTTCGTCCTGCAATCCGACTATAGCCAATGCACAGGAAAGCCCAAGTTCAGTGAGTAGGGATTGGATTTTTGTTTCGAGGACTTCTATTTGGACTTTTATACCGCCTGTATTGAGGATATTGTCGGCGCGTCCTTTCCAAATAAAACGATTTTCGGTTATCAGTTCTACTATGTCATTCGTTTTTACCCACTCATTTTGGGTAACTTCTCCACATATTTGGAGGCAATTTTGGGCATCTACTGCGAGCTTAATGCCCTCCAATGCCTGAAAATAATCGACCTTGCCTGCCCCATTCAGTCGCCTAAGCGCGATATGCGATACGGTTTCAGTCATGCCGTAAGTATGATAAATGGGGGCTTGGATTTGCTGGGTTATTTCTACAATACGTGCTGAAACATCGCCTCCACCAAGAATAATTGCTTTACAGCCGTTTAGGTAGGCAAGTAAGTCAGGCGTTTCGTGGGCAATGTTGTAGAGCTGGGCAGGCACGAGTGCCATGAAGTCAAAAAATGGAAGTTTGCCCTTGCCTACGAGGTGCGCCAAAGGATTGCCGACAGGCGGAATCCCTGTAAGCGCGAGCTGATACTCAAGCGCACGCACGAGCATCATTTTTCCGCCAATGTAGCCTGCATGAATCGCAAGCAAGGCATTTTGACAGTCTGCCAAAGGCAACGCTTGAGCGGTAGCACGCGCACTTGCCTGCATCTGCGCACGAGAGATAGTGATTTGTTTGGGCGTACCTGTAGAGCCAGAGGTAGGCAAGGTAAACTTGCCTGCCCCTGCGAGCCAACTTTGGGCAAAGCCCCAAGCGGTCGCCATAGCTTCGTCTTCAGCTATGAAGTCGCCTTGCTGGATACTTTCAATAGGGTAGGGGGTTTCGTTCCAATACCAAATCATGATTTTTCGCGGATTTGTTTATATATTTTGATGGCTGTAAAAAGGACTATCATCAATATCAGCAAGCCCAACAGTCCCCACAATAAATCCAATACATTCTTCAAAGTAGCCAAGAAAACAATGCCTACTAAAAAAAGCGTAGCGACTTCATTCCAAATCCTGAGCGTGTAGCTGGAGTAGCGAACGATGCCTTTTTGCTGTTGATTAAAAATGATTTGACAAGAAAAATGGTAGGCATACAAAAGTCCCACCAAAATAAGTTTTACCAAGAGCCATTGCGTAAGCGGGTAGCCAAGATAAAAAGGCATTCCAAAACCAAAAATACCTACCATCACAGCCGAAGGCGTAGTGATGCCATACCAAAGTCGGCGTTGCATGAGCAGATATTGTTGTTGGAGAATGCTTTGAGCGGGTTCATTCTTTTTTTCTGTTTCGGCATAATACACGAACAGCCGAACGATATAAAATAGCCCCGCAAACCAAGTAATGACAAAAATAAGATGCAGGGCTTTGAAATATAAAAGCATAAGGAGGTATGAGATTTGAAGTACGAGGTTTGAGGTACGTACCAAAACTGAATATGTTTTTGTTAAATTTTGGTTCTTCTAAAGTTATTGCGGAATATTTTGTAGAACAGGCTTCCAGCCTGTTCATCATTTGAAACAACAGGCTGGAAGCCTGTTCTACAGTTTTGCCTGCACAATAACTTTTTAAGAACCTTAAATTTTAAAGTGCTTGCCCAATGTCCGCCTTGATGTCTTCAATATGCTCAAGCCCTGTAGAAATCCGAATCAATCCATCTGTGATGCCTACCGCAAGGCGTTCTTCGGAGGTAAGTTTGGCGTGTGTGGTGCTGGCAGGGTGCGTAGCAATGCTTCTTGTGTCGCCCAGATTAGCAGTGTGCGAAAGCATCTTAAGTTTATCCAAAAAAGCCCGCCCATGCGCAAGTCCTCCTTCCAACTCAAACGTAACAATCCCACCGCCAAGTCGCATTTGTTTTTTGGCGAGTGCGTATTGTGGGTGTGTAGGCAAGTGTGGATATTTTACATATTTTATGTTGGGTTGATGCTCAAGCCAAGTAGCCAGATCGAGTGCGTTTTGGCAATGTCTGTCCATACGCACTGCAAGCGTTTCGAGGCTTTTGGAAAGAATCCAACCGTTCATGGGCGAAAGTGCGGGACCTGTATGTCTTGCCATGAAGCGTACTTCAGCTATCAAATCTTGCCTGCCCAACACACACCCCGCGATGACTCTGCCTTGCCCATCTATCCACTTCGTGGCAGAGTGCGTAACAATATCTGCTCCAAAGTCGGCAGGGTTTTGCAAATAAGGTGTAGTAAAACAGTTGTCAATGTGTAAGATTAACCCATGTTTTTTGCTTAATGCACTAAGCCATTCGAGGTCTATGAGGTCAAGTGCAGGATTGGAGGGCGTTTCGGCAAAAATCATTTTTGTATTTGGCTGGATAGCACTTTCCCAAGTTTCGGGTTTAGCGGTATCTAAGTATGTATGCGTGATGCCCCAGCGTGGCAGAATCTTGGTAATGATTTGATGGGTAGAACCAAATACAGACCTCGAAGCCACCAAATGATCGCCTGCTTTCAAGAAACTTACCATACCCAAAAACATAGCCGCCATACCTGATGCAGTCGCTACGCCATCTTGAGTATGCTCAAGGGCGCACATTTTAGCTATAAATTCACTGTTGTTGGGATTTGAAAAACGGGTATAAATATTGCCCTCTACCTCATCTGCAAATAACGCCCTTGCCTGCTCTGCCTCCTCAAAGACGAAACTCGAAGTCAAATAAAGTGGTGTAGAATGTTCGCGGTTATGCGTGCGTTCGGCTTGTAGGCGTATAGCTTGAGTTTCAAAGTGATTCATGCGGTAGGATTTCAAAAGAGTAAGTAATTTGTGCTGTTTTCTCTAAGGTTTTGGCGACAGAACAGTATTTTTCCATTGAGAGCTGGACAGCTTGGCGGACTTTATTTTCCTCTAAATTTCCAAACACTTTATAATGCAAGTGAATCGTCTGAAAAAGACTTGGTACTTTGTCCGCTTCGCGCTCGCCTTCTATGCTTACGGTTATGTGTTGGAGCGGTTGGCGTTGCTTCTTCAGTATATCCACTATATCAATCGTGCTACAGCTCCCGATGCCTGCCAGTAGCAACTGCATTGGTCTGAAGGCTACCTCGGTCGCGCCATGTGCAGGAGAGGTATCTAAGCGAATGGTCGCGCCTTCTTCATTTTGTGCCTCCATGAGATAGGCATCATTCAATCGTTTTATGGCTATTTTCATATCTGTCTGAATATCATAAAAAGGCTAAATACTCCCCACAATGACCTCCAAAAACTCCTCATATTTCAAATATTTTTGGGCAGTGGTGCGTATTTCCTCAGCCGTTATGTGGTGGATAGCTTCTACATAATTCGTATAATAAGCATAACCCAAACCACTGAAATAAATATTTTTGAACACTTCAGCTAAGTCAAAAGGGGTGTTCATGTTCCCAGCCAAACTACCCAGCATATAGTTGCGTACACGCTCAAGCTCATCTGCGGGTACAAGGTCTTGTTGCAAAATGTTTATTTCTTTTTTGATTTCGGCTAAAGTATGACTTGTAAATTCCTTTTTTACATCTGTGCCGATACTCATGTAGCTTGCGCGGTGCATATTGATTATGCTCGAATAAATGCCATACGTATAGCCTTTGTCTTCGCGGATATTGCTCATGAGGCGCGAACCAAAATAACCACCAAAAATTTCATTCATGATTTTGAAGGCATAAAAGTCGGTATGATTGCGCTCGATACAGCCCTTGCCTACCCGTACTGAAGATTGCAGGCTGTCTGGTTTTTCCATCACTATTCTTTTGCCTGCATATACTTGGGCTGTCTGGGCAGGCAAGGGCGTGGTAGGCAAGGTAATGGGTATATTGCCCAAATGCTTGTCTATTAATTCTATCTCTGTCTTGCCTACCTTGCCTACCAAAAACACCTCAAAGTTTTTGTGTTTGAGAAATTGCGTATAATGGCTTACTACTTCTTCTCTGTCTATTTGCAGATAGTCCGCGCTTGTGGGCGTTATGCCATAAGCATCTGTATCGCCAAATAAGTGTTTTCTGAAGACCACTTGGGCAGTATAGTTATTTTTTTCTTCTTGCACTCGCTCATTGTTGGAAGTGATAAGGCGCACTTTCTCAAGTCCCTGTGCAGGAAAGGTCGCCTCTGTGAGTAGTTCACAAAAGGCAGGTAAGACATTCTCAAGATGCTTAGTGAGGCAATACAAAATCACTGAACTTCTGTCATTGCCTGCGCTTGTTTCGAGAAAAGAGCCATAATAATCAAAATGGTTTGTGATTTCGGAGGCTGTCCGCTTGGCAGTACCTTCACTCAACATCTTGATAGTAAGGTGGTTTACGCCATTTTTTAGCTCATGGGCTTGTCCCACATGAAAAAGCACTTCCAGCTTTAGGACAGGCGAATCTCCCGCTCCCAGTACGTGCAAAGGAGCTTTGTTTTGCAAACTATGGGTTTGCAAAGGCATAATATTCAGGGTGCGGATAGGCTGAAAAGCAGGCGCGGTAGTACGGTTGAGGGACATATTTTGGGGTTATTTTAGCCTCCTGCCCCAAAGGTAGTTTTTTTGGGGCAGGGGGCTTAGTTTATTATTTTTTATCTACTTTCAGTCTTTCTTCTCTGTTGGCTATTTCCCATGCTGTAGAAAACACCAAACGCGCAATTTTAGCCATTTTGGGGAAATGGATTTTTTCTACATCATCTGTCGGCTTGTGGTAGTCGTCATGCACACCATTGAAATAAAAAATAATTGGAATGTCGTTTTTGGCAAAATTGTAATGGTCTGAACGATAGTAAAAGCGGTTTGGGTCGCTGTCGCTGTTGTATTTATAGTCCAAAATCAATTTTTCTTGTTTTTTGTTGGTATTTTCGCTGAGTTCGTGCAATTCAGATGAAAGTTTATCTGAACCTATCAGATAGACATAATTGGGTTCGTTCTTCTCGATATAATCACCACCTATGCGCCCCACCATATCTATATTCAGGTTTACGACTGTTTTTGAAAGAGGGAATATGGGTTCAAAATCCGTATAATATTCAGAGCCAAAAAGTCCTTTTTCTTCTCCTGAAACAGTCATAAAGACAAGTGTCCTGCGTGGTCTGTTGCCTTCTTTGGCGGCTTTGGCAAATGCCTCTGCGATTTCCATAACCGAAACCGTACCAGAGCCGTCATCATCTGCGCCATTGTGGATTTGTCCGCCTTGCATACCTACGTGGTCATAGTGTGCTGTGATGATGACATACTCATCTTTTTTGTCTGTTCCTTCTATGATACCCGCTACATTTTCAGACATGAGGTCTATTTTTTCGGTATATTCTGCGGAGATGATTATGGGTAGGGAAGCAGAAACGCCTATTTTTGTAAGCATCTTTTCTATTTTATTATTGCCAAAGATGGCTTGGGCTATGGCAGGCGAGATATAAAAAATACTCTCATCTTTTTGGCTTATGAAGCCTGTTTGGGGAGCCATATAATAGTAGCTGTAAGAGCTTAGCGCGTCTTTGAAGGCTTCATCTTTCAGGCTTTTTACCACGAATACGGCAGTCGCGCCCATAGCTTTGGCTTTAGCCGCGATTTTCTTGTTTTTTTCAAGTTTTGTTTCCAAAAAGATGATGGCTTTCCCTTTGAAATCTATCTTGGATAAGTTTTCTATGTCATCTCCATCGGCTACTACTACTTCGGCTTTGAGCTGAAAAGGTGATACGACAGGGTAGCGAATGGCATAAAAATCTGTTCCAAATTTGTAGGTGTTCTTGCCTACCGAGAGCGTAGTAGTATTTTTCCAAGTACGCTTTCCCATTTTATAGGGCTGATAGTAGCTATCTTTTAGTGCAGGCTTCAGTCCAATATTTTTAAAATGTCCTGCGATGTATGCGGCGGCTTTTTTCTGCCCTTTTGAACCTGTGTCGCGCCCTTCCATGCTGTCTGCCGCTATCACAAGCAGGTGGCGTTTGAGGTCTTCCTCATTGATGGTTTTGAGGTAATCTGTACTGTTTGTTTGGCTTAGTTGAGCATAGCTTGTGGTACTACTCAAGGCGAATAAAAAAAAGGCGAAAAAGTTTTTTTTCATGAAATGATATGGGAGGAGGATTTACGATTTTTAAATTTAATTCACATTTTAAATAATTGATTTACAATTATTTATGTTTTTATACTCACTTAATGTCAATGAGATGCAGTTGTAAAACGTTTTTTTTTGTATTTTTGTATGTATATTACGTCATAAATTTTAAAAAATGCGCTTAATACTTGGTTCACAATCCCCACGCCGCAAACAACTGCTCGAAAGTGCGGGCTTTTCTTTTGAAATAAGGGTGTCGCATACACCCGAAGACTATCCTGCCGATATGCCTTTGCAAGAGGTGCCTGTCTATTTGGCTGAAAAAAAAGCGACCGCGCTCTTGCCTACCATGCAGGCAAGGGAGGTATTGGTTTGTGCCGATAGTGTCGTGATATGGCAGGGCGAACTGCTTGGCAAACCTACAGATTTTGAAGATGGCAAACGTATTTTGCAAAAACTCTCAGGCTCTACCCATGAGGTCATCACAGCGGTATGTGTAGCGACTACTTCAACGCGCGAATCGTTTGCAGAACATACGTGGGTTACATTTCATACACTTTCTGAAGCTGAAATAACGCACTACTTGACTACCGCCCAGCCTTTTGACAAAGCGGGCAGTTATGGGATTCAAGATTGGATAGGACTGATAGGCGTAAAAGAGGTAAAGGGCTGTTTTTACAATGTCATGGGCTTGCCTGTAGCCAAAGTCTATCAAGCCTTGAAAAAATATACTTTTGAAAAATGAGGTAGGGATTGATTCTTGGGAATGAAAATAAAATAACATGATAATTTCACTCACGCGAAGCCACGCTGTAAGCGTCTGTTGGTATTGCCTAACCGCGTAAAAGCACGATAACAGACGCTTACAGCGTGGCTAAATATGCTCAAGTTATTTTTTACTCGTTCCTTGCAGTTTTTTAGGTTTTAAAATTTAAAGAAAATTGTCAGACAACCCTTATTTGTTCGCGGTCTTTTTTTCGGATTGCCAACCGAAAAAAACGAACATTTAATTAAGACTGACCAC
>JAAFJK010000576.1 GCA_013298105.1 Cytophagales bacterium | reverse complement strand
TGGTAAAGTAGCCGCTTCTGATGCTACCGCCAAATCTTTCACAGGGGTAGGCAAGCCGTTCCGTTTGGGCACAGGCAACGAGTTTGGAGATGTGAGCTATTACCACAAAGGCAATGTAGCCGAAATGGTAATGTACACAGGACAACTTTCTCCGTCTGAACACAACCGTATCGAGTCTTATTTGGCTCTCAAATACGGCATTACGCTTGACCAAACCGCACCCCGCAATTATGTATTCTCGAATGATGCCAAAATGTGGGACGCTTCTATAGGAGGTGCTTTCAACAAAGACATTGCAGGCATAGCACGCGATGACAAATCGGGCTTGATGCAAATCAAATCTAAAAGCATTCATGGCGATATACTGACTGTAAATAACCATACGGCTTCTACCTTGCCTACCAACTTGAGCGCGTTTACATGGGCGCACAATGGCGCAAGCATAAGCATGGACGTTATCGCAGGTACGAAAATGCACATGAACCGCGTATGGAAAATCCAAGATAACGCTACTTTTGGCAACCTTGAGCATATCATTCCTGCTACTACAGGCGCACTCTTTATGCTTGTTGATGCTGATGGCGATTTCAGTGCAGGTGCAACAGTTGTAAATGCTGTTACAAATGGTACTGACCTTGTTTTCACAGGCAACGTGGCGAATGGACAATACATTACGTTTGCTATAAACAAACCTGCTAACGTGGGTCCTGGCGGTGTTACTACAGGTGTTACTTTCTGGCTTACAGGCGGACAAGGTATTACAGCCTCGCCTACCGTAACAGGCTGGGAAGACCAAACAGGGGGAGGCAAGAACGCTACAGGTACAGCAGGTTCGAACCCTACTTTGGTAAACCCTAAAGCTAACTTCAATCCTGGTCTTGAGTTTGATGGCACAAAAAAATTGGTAATTCCTGGAGGCATTTTGGGTACTACGCCTTTGAATGACTTGAATTTCTTTGCCGTATCAAGTGCCAATCAACTTTTACCCGGTTTCTTGTTCAAAGAAAACATTACAGGAGGTGAGCGTATAAGCGCACACGTGCCTTGGAACAATGCTATTGCTTATTATGATGTAAGCGTTGCCGCAAGTCGTATAGAAAATGTTTGGGGTGGTTTGATAGATATACCCAATGTTTGGGCATTCCCTTATAGCACTACTTCCACGTTTGTAAACCCTGCGCACAAGCAAAACATTGTACGCGATGGTTTGTCTATAGTAAACAAAACCGCTACAGTAAATCCTGTAACAGGCGTAGGTGGCGATTTTGAAATAGGCTTGGGTCATGCAGGCGTTATCTCTGAAATTTTTGCTATCAATCGTGTGATGACCGCAGGCGAGGCTTTGCGCATCAATTCGTACTTAGCTCTTAAGTATGGCATTACCTTGAACCAAACGACTCCTACCAATTATGTGGCTTCTGACGGTACAACTTTGATGTGGAACAGTGCCAGCACAGGCGCGTACAACCGCGACATTGCAGGCATAGGACGCGATGACAAATCAGCCCTTGCGCAAAAACAATCACGCTCTGTAAACACAGGCTCGATGGTGGCAATGTATTTGGGTGATGTTTTCGACAGAAATAGCGATAATACATTTGGCTTCCCTGCCGACAGACGTTTCTTGGTGTGGGCAAACGACAATGGCTCACCTAACTTTGCGAACATCACGACTACAGGCTTGCCTGCGGGTGTGAGCAATCGTATGACTCGCATTTGGCGTACAGAAGAAAACAACGGAGATGTGGGCAATACTTACGTAGAGGTAGATATGACAGGCTTAGGCTTCCCTGCTTTGGGTGCTGGTAGCTACAAACTGCTCGTAAGCAATAGCGCAAACTTCGCTACAGCTACAGTTATTCCTGCTACTGCTTTCGTGGGAGGCAAGTTATATTTCGCAGACGTGAATTTGGGTGATGACCAATTCTTTACCATTGGTTACAATACGCCTAAAGCTCCGGGCGGTGTAGTAAATGCACTTTCTTTGTGGATAAAAGCAGACAATGGCGCGTTGGTAAACAACGGCAATGTAGAAGTTTGGGCAGACCAAGCGAAAGGCAACCTTTTGAGTCAATACGACAGCAATGGCTTGCCTACCTACAACGCAAATGTGCTGAACTACAACCCTGCCATACAATTCAATGGTGTAAATCAAGCCTTGCGTGGTGCTTCGATATTTGGTACTACAGTTCACAACAACGTGAATGTGTATCAAGTTATCACAACAGACGCGGTGAAAAACTCTTTCATTTATCGTGAAAGTGTTACGCCTTCACGCTTCTCGATGCACTTGCCTTGGAGCAATGGTAATTATTATTTTGATGCGGGTGCTGTTATAGGCGACAACCGCTTAGAAGGTGCTTGGGGCGGTACAGTAGGCAAGACACACCTTTGGAGTAGCTTGTACGCTGTAACAGGTACTACCCCTATAGGCAACAAACAACGCATGGTGCGTGATGGTTTGTCTATCGGAACTGATGCAACTGCTACAGCTATCACAGGTACAGATAGCGCATTTGAATTGGGTGCAGGCGATGGACAATTCCATAATGGCAAAATAGGCGAGATGATTATTTATACAGGTGCAATAACAGGCAGCCAGCATAATAGCATTCAGTCTTACTTAGCCCTCAAATATGGCATTACGCTTGACCAAACGTTTCCGAATGATTACAGAGCTTCAGACGGTACAACATCATTCTTTGATGCTTTCGCTTCAGGTGCATACAAGTTTGATATTGCAGGTATAGCGCGTGATGACGCTTCAGATTTGATGCAAAAACAATCAAGGTCTGTCAATGAAGGCGGTATCGTGGCTGTAGGTTTGGGTGCGATTGCTTCGAGCAATGCCACCAATACAGGCAACTTGCCTACCAATTTGATGTCTTTGATGTGGGCGCACAACAACCTTGCTACCACTATGCTCACAACGCAACTCCCTGCGGGCATCGACTCTCGTATGACTCGCGTTTGGAGAGTGGAAGAAAACAATGGTGAAACAGGTACAACTGAAGTAGCGTTTGATTTCACAGGCATTGCAGGCTACAATACTACAGCTTCTGAAGCTAACTACTTCTTGCTTATCAGCTCGAATGGTACAGACTTTAGCGGAGCTACAGTAATAGCAAGCACAGGCAGAAGTGGCAAAATGGTTCGTTTTACAGGGGTAAACTTGAATGATGGACAATTCTTCACTGTAGGGTACAATCCTCCGCCAACGCCTGGCAATGTTTCAGGTGTAGGTATTTGGACAGGTGTTGTTACAGGTGGTGTAGGTTCAGGTGCAGGTTCAGGCAATCCTGACGAGTTTACAGACAAATCGAATGGTGGTGCGATGATAACGCCTACAGGCTCGCCTGTTATTAGCACCTCGCCTGCTGATTTGGTAAACTTCAACAAATCGCCTAAACTTTCAGGCAACGAAACGTTTATCACTGATTTCAGTATCAATGCAGGTGCAAATCCTCAACTTACGGTTATTGGGGTGCATAAACCCACTACAGGCGGGGCAGGCAAGGGCATTTGGGGTGAAGATGACGGAGGCTGGGACAGACTTGCCTACGATTCTAAAACTTCTACAGGCTCTGGCGCGACTGCCAATGTAACAGGCTTTATGGTTGATAACAAAACCTCTTTGGGTACAGTTATTTTTGATGAAGATGTGGCAAATGGTTCTGATGTGTTTGTAGATGGCAAGTCAGGTTTGACTTTCAGTGCTAACCACGCACCTCAAACAAGTGGTGGCTTTGTAATAGGCAATGTAGGCGCAAGTGCGAACTTTGGTTTTATAGGGTACTTGCCTGAAGTCATTACCTTCAACAAGAAACTTACCACTGTAGAACGCAACAAAATTGAGTCTTACTTTGCTATCAAATACGGCATTACCCTCGACCAAACTCCTGCGCAAAGCTACTTTGCATCAGATTGGAATGGCACTACAGGGCTTCGTATGTGGGACGCTACAGCAAGCGGTGTGTATAACAAAGACATTGCAGGCGTAGCACGCGATGACAAAGGTGCGCTTTATCAAAAACAAGCACGTTCTGTAAATGCAGGCGAGATTGTTACGATAGGCTTGGGCAATGTAGCCAACAGCAACGAAGAAAATACGAATTTGATAGGTGGCGACAAACGCTTCTTGGTGTGGGGTAACAATGGCGCAGGCAAGGATTTTGCTTCTGCTACTTACCTAACCAACTTGCCTACCGAAGTAGAATATCGTATGACTCGCGTTTGGAGAGTAGAAGAAAACAATGGCGAAGTAGGCAATGTAGCCGTATGGTTCGACATCAATGGTTTGGGTTATCCAAGTGCAGACGCGCTGAACTACAAACTCCTTGTAAGCAACGATGGCGCAAACTTCTCTACAGCTACTATCGTCAATGCAGATAGTTTTGTAGGGGGCATTGTGAAATTCTCAGGTGTGAATTTGAATGATGGACAATTCTTTACCTTCGCGTATGATTGCCAACTAAGTTCAGGCACAATTGCAGGTACTCAAATTATCTGTAATGGCACAGCACCCGCTACTTTCACAAGTACCGCCTTGCCTGTAGGAAGCTCAGGAGTAAACGTAAGCTACAAGTGGCAACGTTCTAACGACAATGGCACTACTTGGACTGATATAGCAAGCGCAAATGCTCCCACTTACACAAGTGGCGCACTCGCAAACGCAACGCAAGCCCCTATTCAAGTGTGGTTCCGCAGAATGGCATTGGGTTGCAATGACCGCCCTTCAGCTCACGTAGTTGTTACGGTAAATCCTACTTTAACGCCTACTATCAATATCACTTCTGTAAACGACTCTGATGTGCGTCCTACTGATGGCATCATAGACGAAGGTGGTACTGTAAACTTGGTATCTACTGCCGCAAACACAGGCTTAGGTCTTCCTATAGCTGTAGGCACAGTGGCTGTAACGTATCAATGGAAAGTTGATGGCAACAATGTAAGCGGTGCAACTTCTGCCAATCTTGCTTTAACTGACGCTACTTTGATAGCAACCGCAGGCAAGAAAGCGAAGTACAACGTAACGGTTCAAATCACAACGAACTATCCTTGTGCAACAGTAGCTTCAGTAGAAACAAATGCTACCTTAGTACAAGTAGTGCGTCCTTTGGAAATGCCTGACGTATTCACGCCAAACAAAGATGGCAAGAATGATGTGTTTGACTTGCTTTTGGGTGTAACGCCTATCAATGCAAAACTGACTATTGTAGATTTGCGCAACAATACTGTCTATGAAAGTAGCAACGTAAACGACCTAATGACTAAAGGTTGGGACGGCACTATGAAAAATGACGGTGTTAATCTCGCGCCTTCTCATGTACGTTATGCGTGGTTCTTGAGTTACGAAACGCCTACAGGCAAGAGCATCAAAGAAAAAGGGTACATCAACATTCAACGCTAAACCAAAAAGAACTTAATGCTGGCGCAAGCCTCAAGGCTTGTGCCTACATAACTGAAGTCTCCAGACTTCCGCCGTAGGCGAAAAACTTTAAGATTTATCCCAAAATTTGATAATCACACATTTTTGGATTTTAGAGCAATTAGTTCGCTTACGCGGAAGCCACAGGCTTCAGTTAAATAGGCACAAGCCTTGAGGCTTGCGCCAGTGTCAAGGGCTTTTTTTACCAAAAACATCAATCGTATGAAAAAGATATTTCAAATCGGAAGTTTAGCGTGTAGTCTTTGGATAGGCACAACCCTAAACACCCAAGCCCAATACAACCAATACGCGCAATATCATCACAGTCCGTTGCTTATCAATCCCGCTATGGTAGCAAGTAGCAACGAACAAAGGGCAATATTGCACTACAGGCAAGAAAACCTCACTTCGGGATTTATCTATACGAACCCGATGATTTCTTACCTACAGCCACTCTACAAAGGCGACAAACGCTATGGCGGTTTTGGCGTGGGCTTGATGCAAGACCAAACCCAAATAGATGGCAACAATGCGCTGCGCACTTTGGGCTTCACAGGTTCGTATGGACATAATTTTACGGCAGGCAAGAGCAATTTCGCGCTTGGGTTGCAGTTGGGTTATTACAACAAAAACGTTACTTCAGATAACTTTACAAGTCGTGAGGAAATCTTGAGCAAAACCAATACAGACCAACTCCTTACTGCCTCACAAACCAAAGGTTTCTTTACAGGCAGTTTGGGCGGAATGTGGTACATGGAAAACAGCAGAGGACAGGCAGGCAAGTATTTGAGTGCCTCTGCCTACCACTTGAACACGCCCAAGTATAATTTTCTGAACATAGGCGAGCAAGATAAAATGCCTGTAAACTATGTTTTTGCCGCAGGTTGGGACTTAGTAGACAAAGAAAAGTTTGGCTTACAGGCGAACACGCGCTTTATCTACAGCCGTAAAAGCCAACAACTCAACATAGGTGCTTTGGGTAAATATTACCTGAACGAAAAAAGCCATTTGGGTGTGGGAGCTTGGTGGAGTACACGCGCTATAGTAGTGGGTGCAGAATACGCGGTAGGCAAGTTTTTTGCAGGATTGAGTTATGACTTGCCTACGCAAGACCTTACTCGCGGCAGCTCGCCTGAAATCGTATTGGGCTTCAGGAAAGTGTTGGGAGGCAAGAAAGCAGAGGAGAAGAAAGAAGAAATCGTAGAAGTAAAAGAAACCAAAGAAACGATTACTTCTGAAACTGCCACAGAACGCTACACCATCGAAGTAACGAAAGACGCGAAAGGCAACGAACTCAAACGCGATACCATTCGCACCGAGTCTTTGCTAACCGAAGAAACCAAAACGAGCAGGGACGCTACCAATGTCTATATGATAAAAGAAACCAAAGACAAAAATGGCAATGTTATCAAAACAGACACCCTCAGCACAACTGCACGCGATGATGATGGTGATGGTGTAGCAAATGCACAAGACCGTTGCCCCAACGAAGCAGGCGTAGCTTCTAATAATGGTTGCCCTGAAAAAATCAGCGAAGCAAATTTGGCTGAAATCCAAAAACAGTTGAGTGCAGATGCTCACGCGCTTTTATTCGAATCAGGCAAGCCCGCTATCAAAACTGAAGCGTTGCCTTATTTGGATAAAATTGCAGAAGTTATGAATCGCTATCCTAAAAATACCTTCCTCATCGAAGGACATACGGATAACGTAGGCTACCCTGCCAACAACCTTGCACTTTCTCAACAACGTGCTGAGTCAGTGAAAACCTACTTGGTAGGCAAGGGCATCAACGCTACCCGTCTTACCACCAAAGGCTTTGGTGATAAAGACCCTATTGCCTCCAATGCAGACGAAGCAGGTCGCACCCGCAACCGCCGCATTGAGGTAACGGTACAAAAGTAACAACAACAGAAATAAGGAGCAAACGCACAAACTAATTAACTCCTTGGAACCTTTGCATTTCTTTGAAGTGTAAAGGTTTTTTTTCGTTCATTTGTGAGAAAATAGTTTTTTGAACCCACGAAACGTTAAAAATCGGTTCTCTGACAATTTTTGTGGAAGTATCCAGTTTGTCATTGTGAGCAAAGCGAACAATCTCGTGGTTCGCTCTTTTTCCCCTCCTCAAAAATTGTCAGACAACCTAAAAATTTTGTGGGTTTCCTATTTATACGACTTCCCTGCCTATGCTGTAGTAAGCATATCCTTGTTCCTGCATGAGCGCAAGCTCAAACAGATTACGTCCATCAAAGATGACCTTATTTTTCAATAAGCTATTCATAACCTCAAAGTCAGGACTACGGAATACCTGCCACTCAGTCATAATCATGAGCGCATCTGCTTCGAGCAACGCGCCATAAGGACTCTCAGCATACTCTATAGCATCGCCCAAAATATGTCGAACATGGTCAATGGCTTCGGGGTCATATACGCGCACCTTCGCGCCTGCTTCGAGCAGAAGGCGTATATTTTCGAGGGCAGGAGCTTCTCTGATGTCGTCTGTATTGGGTTTGAATGCAAGTCCCCACATAGCGATTTTCTTGCCTGCCAGTTTGCCTGCAAAATAATCTGATACTTTAGGGAAAAGTTTGGTTTTTTGGTGTGCGTTTACTTGCATGACAGCTTCCAGAATCTGAAAATCATAGTCATGTTCTTGGGCAGTTTTGGCAAGTGCTTGTACGTCTTTAGGAAAGCAACTGCCACCATAACCAATGCCTGCAAACAAGAATCGGTTGCCGATGCGCGTATCTGTGCCAATGCCTCTGCGAATCATATCCACATTTGCGCCTGTACGTTCGCAAAGATTGGCAATTTCGTTCATGAAAGTTATTTTCATAGCCAGAAAAGCGTTGGCGGCATACTTGGTCATTTCGGCACTTCGCTCGTCCATGAATATAAGTGGATTGCCTTGTCTTACGAATGGCGCGTATAGTTTTTCCATCACTTTGCGGGCTTCGGCAGATGCAGTACCTACCACTACGCGGTCGGGCTTCATGAAGTCTTCTACGGCTACGCCTTCCCTCAAAAATTCGGGATTTGATACTACATCAAAGGGTACGCGCGCGTTTTCAGCAATTTTAGCGTGGACTTTCTCGGAAGTACCTACAGGGACAGTGCTTTTATCCACAATGACGGCATATTTATCCAGCAAATGCCCCAGTTGTCCCGCCACACCCAAAATATATTTGAGGTCAGCCGAGCCATCTTCGCCTGGAGGGGTAGGCAAGGCAAGGAATATGATTTGTGCGTCTTTGATTCCTTCAGCGAGTGAGGTCGTAAAACTAAGCCGTTTTTCTTTGATATTGCGTTCAAAAAGTATCTCTAAGCCTGGCTCAAAAATCGTAATGGTACCTGACTGGAGCTTTTGAACCTTTTGCTCGTCTATATCTACACAGGTTACGGTGTTGCCTGTTTCAGCAAAACAAGTTCCTGTTACTAACCCTACGTAGCCTGTACCTACAACAGCTATTTTCATATTTAAAGAGGTAATTAATTATTTTCTGCAAAGTTAGGCGTTTTAGCTGTATTGCACAACACAATCATTATTTATCTTTGAGGTTAGGATACGCACAGTTTTGGGTGTATAAAAATCAGTGGAAAAACTGTAGAACAGGCTTCCAGCCTGTTTTTTCAAATGATGAGAAGGCTGGAAGCCTGTTCTACAGAATATTCCGTAATAATTTTTTAAGAACCAAACTATTACAACGCTATATGCTATTGTGAAGTCCAGCCACCATCTACAGGGATAGAAACGCCTGTGAGTTCTGAGCTTGTTTCGGAGGCAAGTAGGAGGGCAAGTTCGCCCAAGGCTTCTATTTTTACAAAGTCTTTGATGGCTTGCTTCTTGAGCATGACCTTTTCAATGACTTCATCTTCAGTCATGTTGTGGGCTTTTGCTTGGTCTTTGATTTGTCCTTCTACAAGCGGTGTGCGGACATAGCCTGGACAGATAGCATTGCAAGTAATTCCAAAAGGTGCGCCTTCGAGTGCCAACACTTTGGTAAGTCCTGTAACGCCATGTTTGGAGGTTACGTAGGCTGATTTGAACTCAGAAGCACGCAGTCCATGCGCCGATGTGATGTTGATGATGCGTCCAAAACCACGCGCCTTCATGCCTTTCCAAACGGCTTTGGCAGTATGGAAAACGGCAGACATATTTACGCCAATAATCAAATCCCACTTTGCCACAGGAAAGTCCTCTACAGGTGATACGAACTGTACGCCTGCATTGTTGACCAAGACATCTATGCGTCCGAAAGTTGCTTCAGCTTCAGCTACCATAGTTTGTATGGCTTCGGGGTTCATGAGGTTGGCAGCCGAGAAGGTCGTCTTTACGCCAAATTCCTTGCCTACGCTCTCGGCTACTTCTGCCCCATTTGCTTCTAAGCCATTGAACGCAATTTGATAGCCTGCTTTGGCAAAGCAACGCGCAATACCTAAGCCTATTCCGCTTGTACTGCCTGTGATGAGTGCTGTTTTTTGCATATACGTCTATGAGTAAATAATATTCAGCAAATTTAGGAAAAATTCCTAAAATACATAACAAAACCATTGATTTTTCGTTTATTTCCATATAAAAGTCATCTTATTTTAAAAATGAACCAATCAATCAATCACCTACAAGAACGCGAACTGGCACAGTCCATTGGTTTTATTGATAGAGAACTGTACCTTGCTCAAGACGAAGACAAATTTGTGGCACTTGAGCATCAGCTTGCGCAAGCCCTTGAAAAGATGCTCAAGCACGTTACGGCTACCTCAAAATATTCCAAATAGCTACAGAATATGTCTTCATTTTATGCTAAACTTATGGGTACAATCATGCTTTTGTGCCTTGCCTGCCCGTATATACACGCGCAAAACACCAAAGAACTCGAAACTTCACTGAATGGTAAGTTCTACAAAATTGATTACAAAATCCACAAACATCACGGACACCATCGGCGCGTAGTCAAAAAAGACTATGTTACGTTTCATATCCAAACCCGAAACAGTGAAAACAAGGTATTGAAAAATACCTTTGACAAAAAGCCTATAGTAAAAGAAATTTCTAATGACGACTATCTGCTGGCAGACAAGGGTTTTTTGGAGGATATACTGCTGGCTTTGCACAAAGAAGATAGCGCGACTTTTTGGATACCTGAATATATGCTTTTTGAGGCTATCAAACACCCTCGCCCCGCTACCGTAAAAGCGGGTAGCACCTTAACCTATCATATCAAAGTCCTGAAAGTACAAAACAGAGAGGAGGTAGAAAATGATGCCAAGCAAATCGTCCACGACCAACGCCAGAAAGACGAAAAAGCTATAGCCACATATATCGCACAGAATAAACTCAAAGACTTAAAAAAAACCTATTCGGGGATATGGTACACTGTAGAGCGCGAAGGTGAGGGCGACTTTGCGCAAAAAGGAGATGTAGTAGCGGTGCGGTACGTAGGCAAGTTTTTAGATGGTAAGGTATTTGGTAGTTCTGACGAAGATGGCAGGCTTTTTGAATTTCCTGTAGCCGAAAAATTTGCCATGCAAGCCTTTGATGAAATGCTTTTGCTACTCAAAAAGGGAGGCAAGGCAACTTTTGTTACGCCCTCATACCTTGCCTACCAAGCGCAAGGCATGGCAAAAATAGTCCCGCCGAATACGCCCTTAGTCTTTGAGATTGAGTTTGTAGATATTATACTCAACAAAATCGTGATAGAAAATAAGGGCGAAATCCTCGAAAAAGAACGCAAAAAAATAGACGAAGACAAAAAAGCTAAAGCCCTCGAAGCACAAAAACAAAAAGAAAAAGACATCAATCGTGATGCTGAAAAACGTGGACTTATCAAAAAAGACTGAGGGCATGAGTCCAAATCATAAAAATCGGTATTAATTGTTTGTCATTTTTGAAATAAAAAAGCACTAAGGAACGAGTAAAAAATAACGGTTCTCAGACAATTTTTGTGGTAGTTTTTTTTGCTCAATAGGATAGGGTTTTAAACTATCCTATTGAGCAAAAAAGGCGTTTCTTAAATAACTAACTTACTCAAAAAATGCTTCTTCACAAAAAATGTCAGACAACCAAAATAACTTGCTAATTTTGTTCATCTTTTGCGTTTATGTTTCGTTGCAATAATCATTACAAAACACCATCTCACTGTTTGCACGCTTTTATTGCGCCACGTCTAAACCCAAAATATTGCACAAAACCTGACCATCTTATTTTTTACTCGTTCCATACCTATCTTTTTAAAATATGTATTATAAAAAAGTTTTAGCTATTATTCAAGCTATAGCAGAGCGCGAATTGGCAGATTACGATGGAAGTACATGGATTAATTATTGTTTTCCAAATCCTGTTTCGATACCATTTTTGGCAAAAATGGTATGCTTTCAAAAGCCTTTTAAAATGATTACAATAGGTCGTACATTCGATACAGTTGATTTTAACAGCTTGGTGTTGCATCAAGAAGGCAAAGAGTGGCACTTGGGTTACTATCCATCTGATAGTGAAAAAGACTTTAAATATTTTCAACATTTTTTTAACTTATGCTTAGGTCGCCAAGTATTGTGTTTTACAGATGAAAATAAACATCTATTGCTCACACAATATATAAAACGTTCTCAGGCTTTGCTTTATGCAAAAACCTATACAATAGGTAGGAATGAGCATTTTGGCTATACATACGGGGAGGATTTTATAAATGTATTAGCACAATGGGGCAATACAGATATTCGTTTGAAAATCATCATAGCAGATTGTAAAGGCGATTTCTATGTTACGTACAGTAAAATTTGGATTGTGGACGTACCCAATAAGCTCCGATATATAGAATTTGAGTGTATGCCATCTCATGCGTACTTGCCTGAAAATATCAAGCAGGGCAGTTTTATAGATGGCGAAATAAAAATTGTGCAAATACAATATAAAAAACGTATTTTATACAGCACTGCTTCTTTTACAGCAGAAGAAATGGAAGAAAGAAAGGATTATTTGATGAAATCATTTATACGTCTTATGCAAACGTTAAAATAAAAAGTTGTCTGACAATTTTTTGAAAATGATATATCGCCTTACAAAAAAGGCAACCAAAAGGGAGGGATTCCCTACACAAAAAAAACTCCACAGAAATTGTCAGATAATCAAAATAACTTTCTATAAAATTTGACATGAAAAAAACGTTTTTGCTCCTTGCCTGCCTTTTCTTGTGGGCAAGTTGTAGCAATCCTACCAAACCTAAACAAGAAAACGATTCCGCCTTTCCTGAAGTACAGGACATAGGCAAGTTCAAAGAAACGGTATTCTTGCCTACCCTCGAACACGCCTTGCCTGTAGGCAAAAACAGCATTTATGCCGCTTCGCTCCTGTATGCTTGGGAGGAATTGCAAAAAACTTATAAGCCTCCCTTTAAAATAAACCCTGATTTTAAGGATTTACTGCTTATCAATGCCTCCCAATCTTTCAAGGGTGTGTTAAAAAAAGGAGAATATACCACCAGCACAAAAGTAGAAGATGGTATGCTGACGATACGCGCTTTCTTTCAGAAAAATCTCGCTTTTCCATATACATTAAGTACTTTTGAAGATGAACTTATCTTTGACAAAGAAAAGGTAAAAGGTTTTGGGTTAAGAAAAAACAGCCACCCTGTTTTCGCTGATATGTTTTCACTTTGGTATTATGACAATGATGAAAATTTTATTCTCAAACTCGCGCCCAAAGATGAGGAACACGAGATTTTGCTTTGTAAGTTTGGCGAAACGCGACCTAACTTTACAGCTTACCTGC
>JAAFJK010000689.1 GCA_013298105.1 Cytophagales bacterium | reverse complement strand
ATTTTTGTGGTAGTTTTTTTTGCTCAATAGGATAGGGTTTTAAACCCTATCCTATTGAGCAAAAAAGGCGTTTCTTAAATCCGAACTTGCTCAAAAAATGTTTTTCCACAAAAATTGTCAGACAACCAATTTTTTTAAGAACCAGACTTTTCTAAACACTACCCTTGCCTGCCCAACAACTCATGGACTGCCCTGTAAGCCGTCTCGAGTGCGCCATGCACAGTCGCTATATGTCCTTCGGTGTGCGTGGCTTCGCCTGCAAAATATAAAGGTGGAAGGGCTTTTGCCAAATCCAACCTTGCCTGCCCCGAGCCAGTAGAAGGATAACTATACGCTCCCCACTGAAAAGGCATCACAGTCCAATCTATGCGCGTACCTTTCTCAAAAAGTTCAGAAGCTAAGGTGTTATTGCCCATCATATCCAGCTCTTGCAAAGCCGTTTGGATAGCTTCTTCCTCCGTTAAGTTACTTAGATACAGCGCGTTATCGCCCATCACAAGGGCAGTCAAAATGGCTTCGTCATCTTTGGCACTTGGATAAAATTCAGAGATATAGCCATTGCCATAGATAGCACCCACGTTGTCGTCCCAAAAAGATTCTTTGAATTTGAGCAAAATTTTTAGCCCAGCCCCCACGCCTATACACTCTATAGCTTCGGTCTTTGGGGCAGGCAAGGGCGGAGAAAATGTAATAAATTGTTTTTTCAATACGCCCAAAGGCACAGTAAGTACAAGCGCATTGCCCTCAAACACTTCTCCTTTGGGTGTAAGTGCGCAGACATGATTTTCGGTATATTCTATTTGAGAAATCGGCTTCGCGTACTGTATGGTAGGCAAGGCATCAGCGCAAACTTCCGCCAAAAGTTCAATATAACCTGCGTTTTCAAACATAAAATTGACCTCGCCTGCCGTCCATTGCTTCCAAAGCGTTTGTAGCTCGCGGGCATCAAGGTCTGTCATGGAAGCTCCATAACTGTTGCTTATCCACGCCTCTATGATGTGCCTGCAAGTGGGCGGACTTTCTATCACATCAAGGAATTGTGCAACTGAAATTTTACCTACTGTATCGCTGAAATCAGCTTCCTCAAGCAAGTCATAAAAATCTTCCATCTCGTCAAAATCTTCTCTTGTATAGGCTTCATTTTCTTTCCAAAGTTGGTTTTCTAAAAAATATAAGCTACTATAGTCATTCGTATTCAGGAGGGTTTTTTGGTGGATTTCTGCCAAGTCTGCCCAAGCCGTTTTGCCGCCATGTATTTCTTCCGCACCTCCTTCTACGGGGCTTTTCGCAAAGTCTGTAAGCGTATAGATGCGCCCACCAAAACGTTCAGTCGCTTCAAGAATTTGGACTTCTATGCCACTTTTGAGGAGTATTTGGGCAGCAGCAAGTCCCGCGATGCCTGCGCCTACGATAAGTACCTTGCCTACCGACTGCGGGGCAGGCAAGCCATGCTGTAGGGCGTGTATGATGTCTTTGTTCATATTTTGGGGTGTTTTGTTCATATACGTTTTTTCTATCCAAAAGTTAGTACAGAAATATTCAAGCTATGCGCAAAAAAAATAAGAATCTTTGAAATACTTAAGCTAACAAAACAACGTTTCAAAGTTTCAAAGGGTGTTTTATTTTCAATCTTCTAACCTCATGCCTCGCATACTCGCCATCGATTACGGACTAAAACGCACAGGAATAGCCGTAACAGACAACCTACAAATCATAGCTACAGCCCTTACGACAGTTCCCACTTCAGAGCTGATGGCATTCCTCAAAAAATATACTACCGAAGAACAGGTAGAGGCGTTTGTGTTGGGCTTGCCTACCAGCCTACAGGGAGGCGATACAGATGCCACGCCCCACGTGCGCGGTTTTGCGCACGCCTTACAAAAAGAATTTTCTGAAATACCCTTGCATTGGATAGATGAAAGATTTACCTCTAAGTTAGCCCTTGATGCTATGATTCGTTCAGGCTCGAGCAAAAAAGACAGGCGCGAAAAAGGCAACATTGACAAGATAAGTGCCACCATTATCTTGCAATCTTTTATGGAAAGTCAAGGGATTTAACTGGCTTTTTTCGGCATCTTTCATAACACCTAAAAAGTAGTTTACACTTTTTTTCCTTAAACCTGTAAGGTCTTTAAAGACCTTACAGGTTTAAAAACTGATAATGAGTTATTTATGAAAAATACTACTGTACCCTACTTTTTTTTTGTTAAATAAACTTTTATTTATTTCTATTAAAATTAGTAAAAGCGTATTTAATAATCATTTTGAATGTTTATTTTGATTTTTAGATAAAAAGGGCTACTTTTGTGCTGTCTAAACTCATCCGTAGCCCCATTTTGAATATGAGATATCCTCTCGAGTGCGAATTTATGAAATTAATGGATAAATTTCCATTTTTACGCCATAAATCTAATAAAAAGTTT
>JAAFJK010000042.1 GCA_013298105.1 Cytophagales bacterium | reverse complement strand
GCGTGGCAAACTTTCATGCAAGATTTTCCTGAAGCAGTAGTAGTTTGGATTTCAGCGGCAAAAGACCTAAAAAAATTGCCCTCTGCCTTGCCTACCCGCTACACTGAAGGCGTTTTTTGGGAGGAAAGTAATTATTTTAATGGTCTTTTTTCGGATTGAAAAGGAATGAAAATAAAATAACATGATAATTTCACTCACGCGAAGCCACGCTGTAAGCGTCTGTTGGTATTGCTTAACCGCGTAAAAGCTCGATAACAGACGCTTACAGCGTGGCTAAATATTCTCAAGTTATTTTTTACTCGTTCCAAAGCGAAAAAAAGAACATTTACGAACACTAATTTCTGCGCATAAAAAGGCTCGATACAGCCGTAACAATCAACCCCAAAAAGCACCAAACTATAACCGTACCTAAGAATGCTCCTGTAGGCGAAAACATAAAGTCAAGGATAGGCTTCATGGATTCTATTTCTTTTTCGCTGTAGCGTTGTATCTCGAATTGGTCGAGGTACATAGCTTTGATTTTTCCTAAATCTGAAGGGGATAGCAAATAAGCTGATATTGAGCTTAATACACCCAAAAAAAGCCCTGAAATGACAGACACTATCATGCCCAAATTGAAGCATTGTAGGTAAGTAGCGTGGTCGCCTTGCGCTCGCCTGAACTCCAGCATTCCATAAGCTATGCCTATGCAAAGGATAAAAATATTCATGCCGCTCTCGCCTGCCGCTCTGAAAAGCAAAGAAAAAGCAATGCCAACTACCAAACAAGCTACGGCTGTATAGAAGCCATATTTTAAGCCTGTGCGCGTGGTGGATATATAAGGTTGAGAATCGTTCATGGGTTTGGGAAGTGTTGCAAAATTAGTTTATTTTCTAACCATATCCAAAAGTCCATTGTAAAATAATCTTTTGTTACCGAACTTAAAAATCTTGGTAAGTTATCGTAAAAAGGATATATTTGCGCTATCCTTACCCTCAACTTTATGAAAATTACCCAAAAAATAGAAAAAATAAGTGTATTTGATATGTTCAAAATAGGCGTAGGACCTTCAAGTTCCCATACTATGGGACCTTGGCGTGCTTCCGAACGCTTTTGTAATGAAATATCAGCCCACACAACACTTGAAGAAATCACGCGCGTACAAGTTTATCTTTATGGTTCACTTGCCAAAACAGGCAAAGGACATGGCACAGATGTAGCCGTACTACTCGGGCTGGGAGGCGAAGACCCTGTTACGATTGATACAAGCCTGATTGACCAAAAAATAGCCCACATCAAGACTACCAAAATCTTGAGCTTGGCAGGCAAGGTCGAGATACCCTTTGACTATGACACAGACCTTGTGTTTATGATGAAAGAATCTCTGCCCTTTCACCCTAACGGAATGACGTGCATAGCCCATACGCGGGCAGGCAAGCGCATAGAGGAAACTTATTTTTCTATCGGGGGCGGCTTTGTAGTCAAAGAACACGACCATGCCCCTGCTGACAAACCCCAGACTTCCCTGCCCTACCCTATAGAGCGTGCCGAAGAACTTTTGCGCTATACACAAGATTTGGGCAACATCTCTGATGTGGTGATGGAAAATGAAAAACATTGGCGTACTGCCACCGAAGTAAAGCAAGGAATACTGAATATTTGGCACGTCATGCGCGACTGCATATACAGGGGAGCGCATACCGAAGGACAGCTCCCAGGCGGGCTAAAAGTACAGCGTAGGGCAGGCAAGATGCAAAAAAAATTGATTGAAAATGTGTCTTACAACACCCCAGAAGAATGGCTCGCTTGTATCAAAAATGCCCCTTCCAATTTCCAAAAAATCCTCAAATGGGTAAGTTGTTTTGCACTTGCGGTAAACGAAGAAAATGCGGCTTTTGGGAGAGTCGTAACCGCCCCCACGAATGGTGCGGCGGGCGTAGTGCCTGCGGTACTTGCATATTATATATGTTTTTGTGGAAAAGTAACAGAAGATGACATAGTGCGTTTTTTGCTTACTGCTTCAGAGATAGGGAGTATTTTCAAAAAAGGAGCAACCATTTCTGCCGCTATGGGCGGTTGTCAGGCGGAGATTGGCGTATCATCTGCGATGGCGGCGGCGGCACTTACAGAACGGCTTGGTGGTACAGCAGGGCAGGCACTCATGGCGGCAGAGATAGCGATGGAGCATCACTTGGGTATGACTTGCGACCCTATCGGTGGTTTGGTACAGATACCTTGTATCGAGCGCAATACGATGGGGGCTATCAAAGCCATTACAGCCGCCAATATCGCGCTCGAAGGCGACCATACCACTGCCAAAGTTTCGCTTGATGCTGTAGTACGGACTATGTGGCAAACTGCCCTCGATATGAATAGCAAATACAAAGAAACAGCCGAAGCGGGGCTTGCTACCAATATTCCTATTGGTTTGGCAGAATGTTGATTTTTGGGAAGTGAGAGGTTTCAAGTAAGAGGTACGAGAATATTTTAGACTATTTCTACATTTTTTTTAATATTTTAAAGAATTTTACTACCAAAGACCGCTATTTTACGTTTATTAAGAGATACGAAATAAATACAGTGATAATTTATTTCGGTTCTTCGAAAGTTATTGCGGAAGCCCACTAAAGAATGAGCCACGCTGTAAGCGTCTGTTACCGCTTTAGCACCGCGCTTTTGCTAAACAGGGGATTCTTACAGAATGGTTACGCGAGCGGTTTTGATAAACCCCGCAATAACTTTCTAAGAACCTTCATTTCAAAATCGTAAATCGTACACCTTAAATCGTCAATCAAATTATGACACCTTGTAAAAATATATGAAAAATATCCTTCCCGATACTTCGAGAAACCACATGGACATTAATAGTGAATTGCTCTGGAACACTATCCAAACCCTCGATAATGAAGAAAAAGCCCAAGTTTGGCAATATATCAAGACTATCCAAGCCCAAAAATTACCTGCTATAGTAGAAAAGAATACGCCCTTGCCTGCCTTCAAAGCCCGCATGATACATACTTTGGAACAAATGAAAGCTATCGCGGAGGCACAGCCAATGGATTTTGAATGGAATTATGAAAAGCTCCAAAAATACTTTCCTACCGAGCCACGTATCAAGGTGGAGCTGATAGATGGACAACTTTGTATCTATCCCAATGAACTTGCGAGTGAACCTGAAATAGTAGGCAATATTGGCTTTCTGATGCTCCAAGCCTCCGAAAACAACCGCAAAGGCGATTTGCTGTTCGCACCTATGGATTTGGTGCTTGACGACCGCAATATATTCCAGCCCACGATTTGTTTTCTTTCTCCTTCGCAACGCAATAAAATAGAGGGCAATACCATTTATGGTGTGCCTGAAGTAGTTGTAGAGATAGTATCTTCTACCGAAGCTGTCCAAGAGCGTGAAATGAAGCGCGATATTTATGAATCTTTTGGCGTGCGCGAATATTGGGAAGTACGCCCCGACAAAAAACGGATTGAGGTGGAGGTATTGCAAGAAGGCGAATTTATACCTTCTTGCAAGGCGCGCAGGAAAGGCAAGGTATATTCTACAGTCTTGAAAACTTTTTCGCTCTCTGTCGAGGATATTTTTGACAGAGATTAGTATAATTTGTGAAATTTTTAGGTTTTAATATACCTTTGAACTTATGGAAAATTCTCCCGCATTGATAGACGGCTTGGAAATAGTCGAAAAACGTTTACTTGAAAAAGACCGCGTATTTACGGTAGGTGATGTAGCCTCTATCACAGGCTACAGGACAGACGAAGCAAAGCAAATCCTCGACCGCCTCATAGCCAAATACGACTGCAAGCTCAAAATAACGGCTGAAGGCGACCTTATCTATGATTTTGGCGACTATCCCCATAAGCGCGGAGAACGCACATGGGCAGAGTGGAGGCGCGGAGTCCGAAAATGGTGCTGGAAAGTCTTTATGGTCTTGTTCAAGATTTGGATAGCGGTTACGCTGGTAGTCTATTTTTTGGTATTTTTGTTGATTTTGGTGGCTATCATCGTGGCTTCGATAGCAGGAAATAAAGATGGTGATAGTAGCGATACAGGCATTGGCGATAGCATAGGTGGTTTTTTCAAAACTTTGTGGGAAATATTTGAATCTGCCTTCAGGTGGCAAACACACTACCACACTACGCACTACCACGTGGATATGTACGGCTATTCGTACAGAGAATACGACCATCTCGAGTCGCCTCTGAACAAAAACAAGAAAAGTTTTGTGGCTTCAGTTTATGATTTTGTATTTGGGGCTGAAAGAGTAGAGATGCACCCTTTAGCAAATCAACAAGAGGCGGGCGCGTATATCCGCGCCCAAAAGGGGCTTATTGTAGTCCCTGAAATCATCGCCTTAGCGGGCTGGAAGGGAGGCGAGGCAGAAAACTTCCTCTCTGAACTGGTAGTTCGCTATCAAGGGGAAGCTAAAATAAGCAATCAAAGCCTACTGTATGGCGATTTTACGGACTTTGCAAGACAACAAACTACCCAAAAAGAAACGCCCATAGTCTGGTATTGGGACGAATACGAACCCGAACACAAACTGACAGGCAATGCTTTTTGGCGTAACTTCTGGATTGTATTTATGGGTTCATTCAATTTGATAGCTTCGCTCATATTCATAGGTATTCAGCTCAATCCAGACCAGACGACAACGAATATATCATCAAATGATACTGCCATTTTCATTGTCTTGGGTTGGATTCCATTTGTGTTTTCGGTCTTGTTTTTTGGGATACCTATTTTGCGTTTGCTTGAGCTGGGACATTTGAGGCGCAAGCGCAAAATGGCGAACATTCGCAAGCGCGTGATGCGGGCTATTTATCAAAGCGACAAGGAAGTAATATCTTTGCAGGAACTCAAAAATACTGTAAATCAAGCCAATAACTTAGAAAAGCTGACTGAAGACGAAGTTTCAAAAATCATGAACGAGATGATTATTGACTTTTATGGCGATATTGATTTTGATGCCAAAGGACAAGCTGTCTATAAATTTACGCGCCTGCGCGAAGAAATGCAGGAAATCCAAAAACTGCGAGGCGGACAAAATACAGATATGGGCAGGATAGTGTTTGAAAGTAACTGAGAAAATTATTTTGTTTCTTCGAAAGTTATTGCGGAGGCAAAACTGTAGAACAGGCTTCCAGCCTGTTTATGACTTGAAAACGACAGGCGGGAAGCGTGTGCTACAGCCTGTTCCGTAATAACTTTTTAAGAACCATTATTTTATAGTTCGTGTCCTCGTGAACTATGTCCCTTCTGTCAGTGTTTTTTTGTCCATACATTTTTGGCACCCAAGGCATTTTGGAGGCGTTTTTTAAGTGCTTCGGATTCTTCTCTGGTCTTGAACTCACCTATCAAGACATTGAAAACCTTTTTATTAGTTTGCCAGCCCGCTTGTATAAATACAGGGTCGCTTCTGAAACCCAATGCCTCCAATCTTTTGCATTGTTGTTGGGCTTGGACAAGTTCAAGAAAAGAGCCAACTTGATGCGTAATACCTTCAGGATTTTTGGCAGTACCCCATTGGCTGTAAGTGAAGCCAGTAATAAAATTGCCTTCATTGGGAGCAGGAGAGGTAAGGCGTGGCTTATTATCTCTTTCTTTGTCTTTTGCAGAAGAAGTGATGCCTGCGGGTTCTTCTATAATTTCAATTTTTGCTTTGGCAGTGCCTGTAGCGAGCAAATCAATCTTGCGTGCCGCCGCTTCAGATAAATCCATGATGCGTCCATAAGCGTAGGGACCTCTATCGTTTACCCTTACTACCACAGACTTATTGTTGTTTAGATTAGTAACGCGGACTTTGCTGTTGAAAGGAATTTTCTTATGTCCTGCGACCATATCCTCACTATTGAACACCTCCCCACTCGCTGTCGTTCGGTTGAATTTATAAGGATAGTAAGATATGATGCCTGTTTCAGTATAGTTTATGTTGTATTGCGCCCAAGCAAGTGCAGGCATACACAAAGCCCAAAGGTAGGCAAGGCTTTTAAAAAAAGGTATATTTTTCATACTTTATACGTTTCATTTTTCATTTTTCTTTGGGCAATATTACATATAATAATACAAAAATGCAAGTTTTTGGCTTGTTTTCTGTTATTTTATGCTATATTTGGGGCATTATGAATCTATCTGAAGCAAAAGTCCTTATCACAGGCGGAAGCAGTGGCATTGGCTTAGAAACCGCCCGACAGCTTATCGCACAAGGCGCAAAAGTGGCTATATGTGGGCGCAATGCCTCCAAACTTACCCAAATAGCCGAAGCTATAGGTGCGATAGCTATTCCCGCAGACGTAAGTCAAGAAGGAGAGGTAAAAAGTATGGTTGCCACAGCCATCGAAAAATTGGGTGGACTGAATGTATTGGTAAACAATGCCGCTTTTGGCGCATTTTCACCCTTAGTAGAGCTGGAAACAGCTAAGTTTCAAGAAATTATAGCCACCAATGTAGTGGGTGCTATGATGGTAGGCAGAGAATGTGCGAAGCACTTTAGCGCACAGCAAAACGGCAATATCATCAATATTGCCTCTACTGCAGGTAGGGCAGGTTTTGCAGGCGGAACGGCTTATGTAGCCTCCAAATTTGCTTTGGCAGGTATGACAGAGTGCTGGAGGGCAGAATTGCGCAAATCCAACGTCCGCGTGATGCTCCTCAATCCAAGCGAAGTCCAAACGGAGTTCATAGCCAATGCAGGGCGCGAGGCAAGACCTTTCAACGCCACCAAACTACAAGCCCGCGAGATAGCACACACTATAATCATGATGCTCTCTATGGACAATGTAGGCTTCATCACAGAGGCTACCGTCTGGGCTACCAACCCACAAAATTAGAGATGATACTTAAAAACGGCAGGCAAGGAAAATCTCCTTGCCTGCTCAAGTCAAAATTTGCGCCTATCAAGATTTTTGCCTATCTTTGCTTCAAAAAAAGCTATGGCGCGTTTTGTAAACCCTTTTACAGATTTTGGTTTTAAGAAATTATTTGGCGAAGAAGCAAACAAAGATTTGCTGATGGACTTTCTCAATAGCCTCCTTCCTCAAAAACACCAAATAAAAGACCTCCGTTTCAAAAAAAATGAACGCTTGGGTGCTACAGGCATTGACAGGAAAGCCATTTTTGATATTTTTTGTGAATCTTTCGAAGGTGAGCAATTTATTGTAGAATTACAGAAGGCAAAACAAAATTATTTCATTGATAGGAGTATTTATTATGCAAGTTTTCCTATCCAACAGCAAGCACCACGAGGCGAATGGGATTATCATTTGAAGCCTGTGTATTGCATAGGTATTTTGGATTTTAAGTTTGATGAAAGTTCAAAAAACGAACACAAATATATGCACCGCGTGATGCTCACAGAGCAAGAAACACAGGAAGTATTTTTTGAAAAATTGTGTTTCATTTATTTAGAAATGCCCAAATTTCAAAAAGACATAACTACTTTGAAAGACCGAAAAGACCAGTGGCTATACTTCATCAAAAATCTAAATGATTTACAAAATATTCCCCAACTTTTTGCCAAAGATATAGCCTTTCAAAAAGCATTCAATGAAGCTGAAATCGCCAAATTCAACCGCAAAGAGCAAAATCAATACGAAAAAAGTTTGAAATACTACAGGGATTTGAAGAACGTTACAGATACCGCTTTTTTTGAAGGCAAAGAGGAAGG
>JAAFJK010000125.1 GCA_013298105.1 Cytophagales bacterium | reverse complement strand
TGTTTTAGCCAAAATATATACATCAAGCATAAAAGAGGCTTTTGTAACGTATTCAGCATCAAGTTCAAGGCGAGAGTGCCAATCAAGCGCGTTACGTCCATGTATTTGCGCCCAGCCTGTAAGCCCCTGACGCACCTCATGTCTTTTGGCTTGCCTGCTATCATACAACGGCAAATATTCAGGCAAAAGCGGACGCGGTCCCACAAAACTCATCTCGCCACGCAAGATATTCAAAAATTGGGGCAATTCATCTAAGGAGGTTTTGCGTAAAAACTTGCCTACCCGCGTAACACGCTTGGCATCAGGCAGGGGTTCGCCTTGAGTATCAAAGGCGGTGCGCATAGTACGGAATTTGTAAATCCAAAACAAGCGACCTTTGTATCCTACGCGTTGTTGCTTAAAAATAACACCCTCCTTGCCTACCAAACACAGGGCTATCAGCGCGAGGGCAGGCAAGGTAAGTATCAATAAAACACCCGCCAATATGCGGTCTGCAAGGTCTTTGATGAGGTAGTACATACAAGCCTTATATCCGCCTCAGCTCTGCGCCCAAAGCCTGCAAACGCTTTTCTATGTGTTGATAGCCACGCTCTATCTGCTCTACATTGTCTATGATACTTGTGCCTTGAGCCGAGAGTGCCGCAATCAAAAGTGCTACACCTGCCCGAATGTCAGGAGAGGTCATGCGTATGCCGCGTAGGGAAGTTTGGCGGTCTAAGCCTATGACTACAGCCCTGTGCGGGTCGCAAAGAATAATCTTGCCTCCCATGTCTATTAGTTTATCGACAAAAAACAAACGGCTCTCAAACATCTTTTGGTGTATCAATACCTCGCCCCTTGCCTGCATAGCCGTTACTAAAATGATGCTCAAAAGGTCAGGCGTGAAGCCAGGCCAAGGCGCATCGGCTATAGTCAAGATAGAACCATCAATGAACGAATCTATCTGATAATTTGCCTGTGCGGGGATAAAAATGTCATCGCCTCTGAACTCCATTTGGATACCCAATCGCTTGAATACCAAAGGGATAATGCCAAGTTGGTCTATGCGTGCGTTTTTAATCGTAATCTCTGAAGCTGTAAGTGCCGCCAATCCAATAAAACTCCCAATCTCAATCATATCAGGCAAAAGGCGGTGCGTAGTACCTTTCAGACTTTCCACGCCCTCTATAGTCAGTAGATTTGAACCAATGCCTGTGATTTTCGCGCCCATGCGGTTCAGCATTTGGCAGAGCTGTTGTAGGTAAGGTTCGCACGCCGCGTTGTAGATAGTAGTCGTGCCTTCTGCAAGGACAGCCCCCATGAGTACATTGGCAGTACCTGTTACAGAAGCCTCGTCCAGCAAAATCTGTGTGCCTTTGAGCTGTGAAGCGTCTATGTCATAAAATAAATTTTCTGTATCATAATTGAACTTTGCGCCGAGTGCTTGAAGTCCCCAAAAGTGCGTATCAAGCCTGCGCCTGCCTATTTTATCACCTCCAGGTTTGGGCAATTTGCTGTGTTTAAAACGTCCCAAAAGTGCGCCCAACAGCATGACAGAGCCACGCAAAGCCGCCCCTTTTTGTTTGTAGGCTTCGCTATTGAGGTAGTTCATATCTACTTCGCGGGCTTCAAAACGATAAGTATCTTCGCTCAGGCGTTCCACTTTTACACCCATATCGCGCACAAGCTCTATCAAGTTATTCACATCTCTGATGTCAGGTATATTCTCTACAATGACAGGTTCAGGCGTAAGCAATACGGCACAAATGATTTGCAACGCTTCATTTTTTGCGCCTTGTGGTGTGATTTCACCTTTGAGGGACTTTCCTCCGATAACTTCTATAGATGCCATGTGGACTTTTTTTTTGCAAAACTAAACATTTTTTTAGTTTTCAGCATAACATTCTACAACAGTTTTTTGGTTGTCTGACAATTTTTGTGGAACAAGCTGTAGTTGCGACTTTAGTCGCAATAAATGGCGCGTATTGCGACTAAAGTCGCAACTACAATTTTCAACTCCACAAAAATTGTCAGACAACCAGTTTTTTTTAGGATTGGTAGGCAAGGTAGTTTAGAAATAATGACTGTAGGCATCTATTTTCTTTTGTAGTCTGGCTTCGGCATACGGGCATACGCCCTTCAGGGTATCAAGAATTAGGCGGGCTTCGGTTTGATAGTACTGTCGCTTGGCAGTAGTCCAATAGACAGGCGGGATATACAAATTGTCAATCCTGTCGCATATCTTGACTACACGCACTTCGGGCGGTTGTTGCAAAATGCGCGTAAGGCTGTCTTGCATCTGCTCGGCGCGGGGGAGGGTTTCGTTCTTGGTTAATGCCATTACGCCCTGCGCGACTTTTTTGCCAAAAGAAACTTCTATCTCGTCATAGTTTATGGGGGTATCTTCTATGACATCATGCAAGAGGGCGCATTGGAGCGCAAAATCTATGTCCCATACTGTTTCGGGTGTATGCTGAAGGGCAGAGAGTGTTTCCATGACTACAGCCGAGATATGTTTCAGGTAAGGGATTTCCATACCCGGTATTTTTTGGTTTGCGTGGGCTTTGGCAGAAAAAGAGAGCGTTTGGCGATAAATTTCTTCGTTCCAGTGCATACGAATTTGGTAATTAAATGGTATTTTTGCGAAAAGTCTGCGAATATACATAAAAGCTATGAAAAAACTCCTCTTTATTCTTTTTTATTTCTGCCTTGCCTGCCCCTGCGTATATGCACAGGCAGAGCCGCCTGTACTGAAAGTGTTGTATATCACTCACCCACGCTCAGAGATGGAGTATATGATAGAAGCAGGCGATAAACTCCTCCTTGCCTACCACGTGGACTACTGTGCGCAAAACCCACACCAAAACACTGCCAAGAAAAAATACAGAAAGCGTAAAAAGGAAGGCATTTTGTATGGCAAAGAGCGCGTGCTGAGGATATTAGATGATGGACTGATATTCATGAATGGTACGTATGCGAGTTTTGAATCTATAGCAGGGATTCATAAATTGAGTTTTACCAAACAACTTGGTAGAGGACTCGCGAGGGTAGCCGCAAGTGTGATGATGCTTAGTTTTCCGATTGGGACTATTTTGGGCGTTTGTATCATCATAGAAAACAACGACCGCATCGCAGGCAAGCATATCGTGCCTTGGACTATGCGGGTAGAGTAAAAAAAGAGTTAGGAACGAGTAAAAAATAACTTGGACATTTTTGCTTATCTTTTATGCTTATACTTCGTTGCAATATTCATTACAAAATTATTTTTAATTATCCCAAATACCATGAAACGATTTCCTCTCTTACCTTTAGTTTTAGTCGCACTTTTGCATACGCATTGTGGCGATATGTTCCTCCAACGGAAAAACAGAAAAATGAATGACAAAATAGAAGGCGACTGGAAAATAAGCCAAGTTACCTACAAACGTGGGTACTTAGGCAAGCCCGACTCTACTGCCCACGACTTGGGTACTATCCGCCTAACTTCTAACTGTGCAGATGGCACAACTCCTACAGGCGATTACTGTTCGCATTATGCCTATTGCAAACCCATAAACCAAACTACTGAATATGAAATGCGCTGGAGTGCCAACTATGACATGAACAAGACAAAGCATTTATTCAATTTGGAGGCATATAACAGGCACATAGATACGCTCCAGATAAGCTATGGCGGAAATTTCCGCATTGATGAACTTACCAAAAGCCGTTTGGTAGTTTCTTGCAATGACAAAG
>JAAFJK010000450.1:956-18174 GCA_013298105.1 Cytophagales bacterium | reverse complement strand
GCGTTGGCTATTTTTTCCAGACTGCCCAGCATAGAAGGGAGATTTTTCGATAACATTTTGCAAAAGTAAGCATTTTTGGGCAAATTTCCAAAATAAAAATCGTATTTTTAGACATTCAAAACGCATCGTGGTAAGGCTTTTTCAATCATTCGTTTTTTTCGGTTGGCAATCCGAAAAAATGAATACTTACTATAGCTTTACTTACAAAAAAAACTTACGCAACCGTTTGTTTTATAAAAATGTTTTTCTTAAGTTTGCACACATCTTTTGCCGTTGGTGTTCGGAAAGTGCAGGTAAGATTTTTATTTCACACAAATTCCGCTATTGCACTTTTTGACACCAATAACTGATAGCCTTTGCGCGGTGTTGTTGGTACTCAAAAAATTGGGTAGGCAAGTGTAGCTATACACATACGAAATTGGTTTTGGGATTTTGTCATTTTGAGCGAAGCTCAACATCTGGTCATTGTAAGGCGATTTGTGAACGAAAATCAAAATCTGTCCTTTCAGTCGGAATGACAAATCATATCCCAAAACCACTTTCCGATGTGTATATAAATAAAATCACGCCCAATTTTTCGAGATACCAACAACGGCATAATAACTGTAAATACAATTACTTTTTTACTGATATATAAAATGCTTAAAGACAATATTGATAAACTTTGGTGGTATTCAAATCACAAGGAAAATATCACATTTATAAACGTTTCTGAAGAAGGCATACTAGCAGATATCCGTCAAAAATTGTGTAAAGCGGATATTTTTAAAGGAAGAACTATGATAGATTGGGAAAAAGGTGATTTCGTATATTTCTTTAACTTTTTTGGAAAAAACGACATTGTTAAAGGGGTAATTTTACAATCTATTATTTCAAAAGAGATAGAATTGGTTATCTCTTTGGGCGATGGGTTATCGTTTCAGACAAAATGTACTTATTTTATTGAAAACTGGGAAGGTTTTTGGAGCGCGTCTTCTTATATGGGTTTTTTTGTAACAAATGTTAATCATGACTTAGTTATGGAGTTTTCAGAGGAAGGTTTTTTACATAGTAATTTTTTCATAGCCCCATAAAGGTATTGCGGTCTGCGACCTCTACGCCAAAGGCGAGCTAACAGCCTTGCCTTCCACACAATTAAATAACCCTGCTAAAACAACCTAAAACCTTGCCTGCTCTCCATAGTAGGCAAGGTTTTGTGTTTTTTGCCGTTGTTGGTATTCGGAAAGTGTAGGTAAGATTTCTATTTCACACAAATTCCGCTATTGCACTTTTTGACACCAATAACTGATAGCTTTTGCGCGGTGTTGTTGACTCAAAAAATTGGGTAGCAAAGTATAGCTATAGAATAAAAGTAAAGCCCAATTTTTTGAAATACCAACAACGGCAGGAATAACCAAAAAAGCCTCACTTCGGTATGAAGTGAGGCTTTGATTTTATCAAAACTACCTATTGCTTGATGATTTGTTTGGTAGTTTTTCCTTGTTTGGTTTGGATTTCGAGTAGGTATTGTCCAGCAGGCAAGTTACCGAGTGCGAGGTCTTGCTTTTCGGTAAGTCGTTCTACTTTTTGTTCCCAGACTTTCACTCCTTTGCTATCAAATACTATCAAACTTGCCTGCCCAAAAGACAGCCCTTGCGTAACTTCGAGGGTGGCTTGTTTTTGAATAGGATTAGGATATATCTTGATGTTTTTGCCTATTTGTGTATCTTCTATTGGCGTGCTTACGTCCGTTTTAAACTTCCAAGTAGTGCTTCCAAAAATACCTGTATAGGCATTGTCTGTGAGGTCAAGGAACGCACCATTGTCAATCTCTACATATACCTCTGTCAAAAAAGGCAAATTATTGGTAGGATTTATCGTAACGACATTGCCTGCTATAGTAACATTTGAGCTTGTAACGTCTATGGCTTCAATGGTACCGCCATCATTCAATCTACTGATAATCAACTGTTTGCCTGCTGCTCCTTTTTTTACATTTTCGCTGAATGTAATAGAAAGGTCATTTGCTCCAGGTACACTGTTGTTGTTGTTTGTGGGTACAAAAGAAACTACTATAGGAGGTGTCATATCTGCACCTGTCGTGAATTGCCACGTACCAGCCCCTGTGAATCCTGCAAAGTTATTGTTAGCAAGGTCTTTGATGGCTCCGTTAGGTATTTCTACATAATATTGGGTAGAAGGATTCAGGTCTGCAGAGGGGTTGATGGTAACAGTAGCATTGGTGATAGTTACAGAGGCACTGCTTACCGCTATTGTTTGCAACACACTGTTATCACTCGTTTTTTTGATGAGTATGTCGCCTGTTCCTTTCTGTACGTTCTCACTAAACGTAACAGTCAAATTACCATCTACAGCTACGCTTGTAGCGTTGTTTGCAGGAGAGAAGTTAATGGCTGTAGGTGCAGTAGTTTCAGATGAAGTAAATCTCCAAGTGCTATTGCCTGTAAATCCTGGGAAATTAACATTGTTTGAGCCTTTGAATGCACCTGCGGCTACTTCTACATAGTATGCAGTCGTTTCAGCTAAGTTATTGGTAGGGTCTATAGTAACTACAGCACCTGCAATCGTTACTTGAGCTGAAGTAACAGCTATGGTTTCAAAAATACTGTTATCAGATAGTCTTTTGATGGTAATGTTCCCTGCCGCTCCTTTGAGTACATTGCCCGTAAATGTAAGTTGGAGATTCGAACTTGCACCTACCATAGTTGCGTTGTTGGCAGGCAAGTATTGGCTTACGGCTATCGCGGGATTAGCGAAGGCATTGGTGGTAAATAGTCCACGCCCATGTGTTGCGACCACGACCATTTTATCAGAAGCTCTGTATTTCAGCATATCACAGCGCACATTGGCAAGTCCTGTATTGGAAGGCTCCCAAGCAGGATTGAGGGAAGTAATATCTGTAGTACTCCAAACACCAAGTTCGGTAGCGAGCATCACTTGTTTGTAGTCATTGGGATTGAATAAAGCCCAGCGCACAGGTACGTCAGGCAGTCCTTGTCCTACCATATCTTTACTTGTCCAAGAGGTTCCGCCATTGGTTGAGTAATATACAGATTGGATACCAAAGTTGCCCAATGTTACGATAATTTCGTTGTCGCTTGCCCCTAAATCTATAGACGTAACATAACCTGCAGGCAATCCAGCGCCTATGCTTACCGCTGCTGCCGCATCAGTATTGGCATTATCTATTCGGAATAAGTCGCCTGTAGTAGTTCCTACAAAAATACGGTTGGCTGTATAGGCATTTGCCCTAAAAGCACTTGGCTGTCCAGATAGCCCAGAGCCTGCCACAGTTTGTTGGCTACTTGGTGTAGCTTCCATGTTGATGATTCTTTTATAAGCCCCAGGATCGCCTGCTGAATAAAGTACATTTGCAGTGTTGTCGTAGTCTGCTGGATTGATGAATAGTCCAGAGTTTTGGTCATTTACGATAGTATTATAACTATTTTGTGTAGTTCCACCATTGGTTGATCTGCGATATACATTTTGGATATAAGAATTGATTACAATGTTTGCATTCGTTTGGTCAACAAAACAGAATGCGCCATCGCCTCCACCTACTGTAGTGCCTGCGCCTGCGCCAACCGCACTCGTCATAATGGTGCCATTGTCTTGTGCGCCTGCAAAAAATCTATTAGAGCCACTTGTAGCTGGGGTAGCACAAGCATAAAATTGGGTAACATTGTAGCCATTGTTTCTATCTGAAAAAGAGGTGCCTAAAGTACCTGCATCTGGAGAGTAAGACAAGCCACCATCAGAAGCCACCACTACCTCGTTGAAATTACCAGGACGGAATACAATGTTGTGAATGTCTGCGTGTACGTATGTAGCGCAACCACCAGTCCAATAAGACAACATACTAAAAGTAGTACCACCGTCAGTAGAGCCATGCACATCTAATCCGCCTATGAGTACGGTATTGGCATTGTCAGGTTTTACACTTACGATGAGGTCATACCATGCCTGCCCATTGGCAAAATCTCTTGTACCTTGTACACAGTTTTGCTCTACCATTTTGGGTATATTCAGTGAACTCCAAGATGTGCCTCCGTCAGTTGATTTTCTAAACCAAGATACATTGGGATAACTTACGCCAAGCGCATAGATAGTAGTACCTGCTGTAGTATTTGTGGTAGAGGGTGCCAATGCCATTTCTACGCGGTTATTTTGCCCATTGGTACCACCTACGCCTGGAGGCGTGATATTAGCCCAAGTATTACCTCCATTGGTAGAGCGAAATATTCTACAGCTAAAATTTCCTGCATACAGGTCGCCATTTGAGCCTATTTCAATATCTGACATGGAGTTATTTGCCCCTGCAAGACTTACGCCCACGTTACTACTTGGCGCAAGTACACGAGTCCAAGTAACCCCACCATCAGTAGAACGCATGATGCCTCCTTGATTGTCTGCACGTCCTCTGGTAGCCGCGAATATATGTCCTGCGCTATTGACTACCATTTTAGAAACGAAGGTAAAGTTATTTCCTCCAGCACTGCTTGCGCGTGTAGCCGCGAGCTGATTCCAAGTAGTACCTCCGTCAGTAGTTTTCCAAATCCCATCACCTATCAAGAAGCTACTTGGATTGGTAGCACTGTCAAAGGCTTCCGAACTTTCGCCCGTACCCACATAAAAGGTTTGGGGCGTACTGGGGTCTGCTACAATACAACTGATGGCAATGTTGCTCCAGAAGTCATCTACTCTTGTCCAAGCAGTAGCGGCAGAAGTAATATTGGTATTGTACCAAAGCCCACCTGTAACACCACCTGCCCATGCTTTTCTGTTGGTAGCATCATTGGGGTCAAACATAAAGGCGCGAGTTCTTCCACCTACGTTATTGGGACCTCTTTCTGTCCAAGTTACGTTTGGTATGCCTGCTTTGTCTTGTCTTTTGAGTCTTTCTTTGGTATAAGTACGTGCTACCTCCAATCTTTCGCGGGGAAGTGTGCGTGTGTTGGGGTCTATGGTTATTAGAAAGTCTTGCCTACGCGCCATGTGGGGGCGGTCGCCTTTGGGCATTCCTTTTATCTGCTCGCGTGTGTATTTGGGCGGCTGATGGTAGGGGTGTGCAAATAAGAAATCTCTGTAGGCTTTCTTTTGTAAGGCGTGCGCTTCTTCGGCAGAAAGTTCATTTTTTGCTTGGAAGTTTTCTACAGTATTTTCTTCGGTTATAGTTGGTGTTGGGGCTTCATTTGTTTGAGAGCCATTTATTTCAGACTGTTTTACGGCTTTTTGCGCAATTTTGGTGCGTGGTATTTGATATATTTGATAAATACCAAAACTACCCACTAACAAAAAGGCAAATGCAGGCAACAACCAGCGTAGATTGGATTTTGAGTTGTGTTTAATGTTCATTTGGTTGGAATTTATAGTTTCGGCTGTAAAGTTATGGGTTTTTTATTAAAAAAACAAATGAATATAAGGTATTTCATAACGTTTGTAATATTTTATATGTATTTTGTAGTAAAAATATTGACATATTAAGTCTTACTTTCTACTGTATTTAACCCCTCAAGTACGAGTTTTGCCCTTGCCTCCCCTACGTGCTGGGCGAGGGCTTCAAGGGTTTGGGCTTTGATATTTTTGAGTGATTTGTATTCTTTGAGCAGAGTTTCGATGGTGGCTTCGCCTATGCCTTTTATCTCGCTCAGTTTGGTTTGAATACTTGTTTTGCTTCTTTTTTGGCGGTGGAACGTGATGCCAAATCGGTGGGCTTCATTGCGGGCGTGTTGTATGAGTTTTAAGCCTATAGATTTTTTATTCAAATGCAGGGGGACATCATCTTCAGGCAAATACAGTTCTTCGAGTCTTTTGGCAATGCCAATGATAGGGATTTTGCCATAAATGCCCAGTTCTTTCAATGCCTCACACGCATGACTCAGTTGCCCCTTGCCTCCGTCTATGACTATGAGGTCGGGCAAGGGCTTTTCTTCTTCTATTACGCGCTTGTATCGCCTGCCAACTATCTCTTTCATAGAAGCAAAATCGTCTGGACCTTCTACAGTTTTGACGTTATAATGTCTGTATTCGCGCTTGAGGGGCTTTCCATTTTGGAAATAGACCATAGCGGCTACAGGATTGGTGCCTTGCAAGTTGGAGTTGTCAAAGCACTCTATGTGCATAGGCGGGGAGGCAAGGTTCAGGGCTTTTTGTAGTTCGAGGACGGCTTGTGTAGGATTGGTAGAGGCTTTTTCGGTTTTGAGTTTACGCCTTTCGAGCTTAAAAAACATGACGTTTTTGAGTGCAAGGTCGATGAGTTTTTTCTTATCACCTATTTTTGGTATTTGGTAGGCAAGGTTGGGTAGCTCGAGGCTAAAAGGTATGTTAGAAATGATTTCTTCGGCATCACTCCCCACGAATTGCCTAAAATCAAAGGCAGTTAAGGCAAGTATTTCCTCGTCTGTCTCTTCGAGTTTGCGTTTGATTTCTTGGTTTTGGCTATGAATGATGCGCCCATCTTTGATGCGCAAATAATGAATGTAGGCACAATCTTCTTCAGAAAGAAGTGCGAAAACGTCCATTTTGGGTAGTTTTGGATTGACTATCAGTGATTTAGTCTGGAAGTTTTGTATCAGGGCAATTTTTTGCTTGTACTGTTCGGCTTGCTCAAAAGCCAAATTGGTAGCACACGCCATCATTTCGGTTTCAAAATATTGTGTTACAGGCTGGAGGTTGCCTTTGAGTATTTCGGTAGCGTGTTTTACATATACTTCATATTCGGCTTCACTTTCCTTGCCTACGCAGGGCGCGTGGCAGTTGCCGATATGAAACTCAAGACAAGGTTTAAACTTTTCATTTTCAATATTTTGAGGTGTAAGTGAGAGCGAACAAGTCCGAAAAGGATAAAGTTTTTTTACGAGGTCAAGGACAGTGTACATAGCGCGTACATTGCTAAAGGGTCCAAAAATAGCCCTGTATTCGGCAGGATTTACTTGCCGCTCTACCAGCAAGCGCGGAAAAGGCTCTTTGCTGATACAAACAAAAGGATAAGTTTTGTCATCTTTCAGCAAGATATTGTACTTAGGCTGATAAGTTTTGATAAGGTTATTTTCAAGCAAAAGCGCATCAAATTCTGAATTTACAACAGTATATTCTATGGTATTGACTTGACTTACAAGTTTGCGTGTTTTGCCTGAATGTTGGGCAGATTTAAGGAAATAACTGCTTACCCTATTTTTCAGATTTTTTGCCTTGCCTACATAGAGCAGCAGACCTTCCGCATCAAAATAGCGATAAACGCCCGCTTCATGGGGAAGTTGAGCTACTTGAGCTTTGATTTTTTCGAGGTCTTGCATTTTTAAAATATTTTAATCCTATATTTTTTATTTCACACCAAACCTATGCGGTAGCGGACACTCGCCTACGGGTTTGCTCTCATAATAGAAGGCAGGCAAGGTTACAAGGGCTTTGTGCTGTTTTGGTTTGTCGGGTGTTTTGTATCTATCAGGGATTTCTTCCTCCTCCTCTGCATTTGTGCTGGGCGTTTTGGCAGGCAAGTGCTTAGGCGTATCACTTTTGTTTTCTTTTGGGGCAGGCAAGTTCCTGTGCATCGTGCTTAATGTATCTGTCCTACGCTTAAGTGGAAAAAGGTCTTCTTCAGAAGGGGTTTGCGCTTCTTTTTTCTGTACGTTTAGTGTAGGCATTTCTTCATTGATATTCAGCGAAACTTCTGTAGCCTCTGTATCTACGCGGAGTCCGTTCGCATTGGGATTATTTGCCCTTCCACGCGCAAAAAGGTCTGCCAACCGATTAAATCCATCAGTGTACATCACACTAAACCCTACCGTAGCCACGCCCGCCGCATTGAGATTGGAAGTGCCATTGCCTGCCCCTACCATACCTGTATTGTTGCGCCTATAGGTTTTGAGGCGAGCTTTTCCAGACGAATTAAGCATATATTCAAGCGTCCAATCTCCAATAGCACTGGAGAGGTCGGTTTGGTTTTGGGTATTGGTAAATCCACCCTCTCTTGTCAGTCGAAGCCTTCCGTCCAGAAAATTGTAAGACACACGAAGCTGATACGAGCCTCTATTCGTAAAGTCCGCTACATTAAAATTGATGTCCAAGTTTTCATCTACTTGCGAAATCCAGCTACTAAATTGATTGGCAAGCATTTCGCTGAGGCTACTCAGTCCACCTGTACCTGTTACAGTAAAGTCATTCGGTCTTGAGAGCTGTCCAAAAAGGAGTATGCTGAAGACTTGCCTGTTCCTTTCCTGCTCATCATTGGCTACTTGCGATTTCAGTTGCAAAACGGCTGTTTGAAGATTGGGGTTCACGATGCGGTCGCCTGCGCTGAGGTCAAGCCCCAATTTTATTTCAGGTTTGAAAAGACTACCGCGCATAGCGAGCGTAGCTTTTACAGGGTAAGGGCGTTTTAGTTCGGCATTGTTGCGCTCTCTCTCAGGTAGTTTGGTAAAATCAATCAGAGGCAGGAAAGGTACGCTTTTTTCATAGACTGCCTTCACATCAAGCTGACTTTGAAAAACGTCCCCATTGAACTGGATACTGCTATTGGGTGTGATTTCAAAGGATTTATTAACCAAATTGGCAAAAGTAAAATTGTACTTTCCTTGTTGAATGTCATAGCGACCTTTGAGGCTCATGTCGCCTACTTGATTGATTTCCATGTTGATATTTCCCTTGCCTTTGGCGGTTATCATGTCGCCTGTACGAGAGTCTATGATGATTTCAAAGTCCGCATTGGGCGTTACGTCAAGATTGAATTTCATTTTTAGCCCACCCAAGTTTACCTTACGAACTTTTACGCTGTCTTTTTTGCTGTTGTTGGTTACGAATCTGATATAATCTTTCGCGCCTACTTCTTGGTAGCCATCAATGGGCAAATAAATTTTTGTGCCTTTTTGGGCTTTGGCATTGACGAGCATCGTGAGGTTATCTATCGCCCCTCTGATGCGGGCATCTCCAGAGGCGTAGGCAGTCCCATAATACATACAGTTGGGTGTAGCGGGCGTGTTCATGACCTGAAACTCGTGGTAAAAACGTGCATCTACATCTGTATTGAAGTTTTCAAAATTTTTGTGTTTGAGTTTAAAACTGACTGTAGCGGGATTCGTGCGCTCGTCATAGAGGTCTATTTTGGAGGCAAATATTTCGTTCTCTTCTATGAATATTTCGCCTTCGGCATCATATTGTGTACCGAGTATATTGAACTTAAAGCGTCCGTTGTTGATGCGCACTCTGCCATGTAGGATAGGTTTATTCGGATTGCCTTTGATATAAACTTTGCCTTGCAAGTTTCCGCCTACTTTGGATATAAATTCATCTGCAAAAGGCTCCAAAATCTCAAGGTCTGTGCGGTTGAATTTCATCTCAAGGTCGAGTGCATCTTGGGCTTTATTCGGATAGTAGCCACCCATGAGGCTGAGGATATACCTGTTTTTGCGGAATCCTGTAAGGTCTATGTCCAATTTTTCTTGGTCATCTATCCATTTGACTACGCCATCTACATCACCTATGAGCATTTTTTTATACATCAAGTTTTCGATGTTCATTTCGCCTTTGATGTCGGGTTTTTTGGTAAGATTGGCAAGGATAAAATTGCCATTCAGCGTACCATTCAGGTCTGTTTTGAATACTTGCGCAAAACTACCCAAATCTATTTGTTTCAAATCCAGCGCGAGCGGGGTAGGCAAGCTATCCGAGATGATGCCGCGCACGTTGATTTGAGAGGTCATATTGCGCTGATTGCGCAACACAATGTCCTTGAATACCAGCGCGTAAGGATTGATATTGATTTCATTGTTTTTATCAAAACTCCAATGGTCGTTGTAGATTTGTAAATCTGTATTTGTAAAATTGATGAGCGTAGTATCATCTTGTAGCTTCATCATGCCCATCAGTTTGGCGCGGTTTGAGCTATTCGCTTGGTGTATTTTTGATTCAAAGTCAATGCCTTCCCTGCCCCAAGAGGCATCTATGGAAGTGCTGTCAAAGTCCATGCCTCCCAGCACTTGCCTGCTACTCTGTAGCTGTAGGGCGGCAAGGACTTCGCTGTCGTAGGCAAGTTTGGAGGAAGTCAAATCTACATGAATGTCATACAGTTTGTTTTTGCCATAAAAAACCGAATCGATGGGTTTTTCTGTGTCTATCGTGAGGCGCGAGGTACGTTGTTGGGCGAATGTCCCATGCAAGATTGCGCCCTTGCCTACGTGCAACTTCTCGTCCACGAACGCAAGGATTGGGTTTATGTCATTCAGTATGAGGTCAAATCGGAGATTGTAATTTTTTTCCTTTTGTTTCTTTTTATTTTTGTAGTATTTTTCGAGGGTGCTTTTGCGGTTTTCGAGGCTAAGGTAGTATTCGTAGGCGAGGGTAGGCAAGTCTTGCATCACGTCCGAGAAATAAAACTTGCCTTCGGTATCTATGATTACATAGTCTGAGTTGATGATGAATTGGCGGTCTCCATTGGGGCGTTTTTCGGAAAGTAAATCAAAATGTTTGGTGTGCAAGTTTTTGCCTTTATAGACCATGTCGAGGTCTTGCATAGAAGCCCAACCCGAAAGGCTGTCCAAGTGTAGTCCACGCAAATCCATGTCTATTTTGCCCTGCAAAGTAGTCTTTTCGGGCATAAAGTTCAGGGCTTGCAAGTCTATGTGTCGGAGGTCGGCAGTAAGTTTGAAGCGACCTGGTGGATATTTTTCTTCTGTTTTTCGAGGGTTAAAATCTACCGTACCATGCAAGTCAAAATCCAAATTTGCGTCTTTTGCATAGCAATCGCCCTCAAAACGTTGGTGGCTTATTTCGCCTTTTACTTCTATGTTTTTGTAGCGGTATTGATTGAAGTCTGCAAATTTTACTTTGGTATCAAGTTTTAGTTTGGCGGTTTCGGGTGTGAAGCCTGTGCCTTCTACTTCTCCTTCTACGGCTACATTTTGGAGGTCTGTAAGTCCGAGTAGTTTGCCTATTTGGAGGTCGGGTGTAGATACTTTGGCTTTGTAATAAGGGACTTGCCTGCCCCTGCCGAGCGCGAGGCGCATCTGTGTCTGAAACTCTCCGAGTGCAGTCTGAAAACTTCCCCCTGCTTCAAAATCACTGATATAGCCTTTGTAAAGTCCTTTGAAGATAGCGACTTCGCCCAATTTTTCCAATATTTCGTTGGCATCATCTTGATTTACGTATTGTATCAAATCCCTTGAGATAAGTTTTGCCTCTTTAAATTCAAGATTCATGTACGTATTCTCTATGGCAGGCAAGCCTTTCATAGCCGCATAACCGCGCCAAGTAGAGCCTTTGCCCCAGCCCATCTGAAGGTCGTCCATCACAAAGTCGGCTACCCGCCCTTTGAGTTTGCCTGTGATGCGCCATGTGTCTTTGTAGGCTTCAAGTTCGGAGGCAAAAATTTGCAAATCTTGGGTGGCAAGTATGGTACTATCAAAATCGACTTCGAGGTTTACTTTTTCTACAAATTTGCTGAGGTCGGCAGGTTTTTCGTAACTCATTTTGACTTCTTTGCGCAAAATCGACTTGCCTACCGCGAGGTATAAATCACGAAAATTCATACCCTTTGCGGTCATGAATAAGTGTGTAGTGAGGTCGTGGATAGGCAGTTGTGTTTTTTGCTCGATGGCTTTCAGTCCTTTGATGCGTACATCTATAGTATCTGCGGCTATGCGCAAATCTCTCAAATCGCCTTCAAGATGCTCCAGTCCAAAGTGCGCATAATCCATGCCGTTGCCTTTTTTGTAGGGCAGTTCGTTGTCGTGGTAGCTAAAGAATACGTCTTCAAGTTTGGCATGACGTATTTGGAAAATGGTAGGGGCGGAGTTTTTCTTGGGTTCTTTGGGCGCGGTTAGTTTCTCGATGCGTTCTATGAACTCCTCTATATTGAGGTTTTTTGATTTTTCATCAATGATAAGATTGATGGCTCCGCGCTTCAGTAAGACATCTTTGAGGTAAATATCGCCATTTTTCAGGACAGTATTGTAGTCAAAATCTACCACAAGTTGCTCTACGGCTATCATAGTTTTGCCCTGTCTGTCGCGTATTTGGACATTTTCGAGCGTGAGGGTACTTGCAAAGGCGTTGAAGTGTATTTTTTTGGCTTCTATGGGAAAAGCTAACTCCTTTGAAAGCCAATCCAGCGCAAAACCTGCCACAAAAGTCTGCGGATAGGAAAATTGCAAAGCAAGTAACAACAGCAATGGCACGCCCAAAATCACGCCCACTGTGCGCATGATGCGTCTGCGCCACTTGCCTTTGCGGGGCAGGCGAGGCGAAGGTGCGGCAGCTTCTTCAGGGGCAATATCGAGGGGGGCGGTTTGCAAGTGTTTCTAAAATCTTGTAATTACTAAACGCTTTGCCAGACCTTTTCGGTTTATACTTAACAAAGTTTTAAGATTTTTTTGCAAAATTAAAGAAATTTAATTGAAAATTGAAAAAAACTTACCTACCTCAGATTAAACAAATCAAAAAAATTGCGCTTTCAAACAAGGAAACTTAATAGACTTCTTGCGAAAGTATTTTTAACCCTTCTCCACTTGGAGAAGGGCAGGGTTGAGGTATCAAAAATAGCACTTTCGCAAGAAGTCTAATCTTCCTTTTTTTGAAAAAAACGTAACACACTTGTAAATCTCATATTTGTTTGGTACTTTTGTGATACAACTCCCAAAATGACACAAAAATATGCCCCTTGCCTACCCTAATACGCCCACACGCTCATTCAGACAAAGATATTGGCTCTCTTTGGGCATTACGGCTGTGTTGTTTTTTTTGGGGTACTATCTACTTAGTGTGAGCCTTTCTGAGCAAAATGCGTACATCTCGCTCATGCGCCTTATCCACCAACAAACCCACATCAACCAAGAAATAGACAAACAAATATTGCTCTTGCAAGATTGCGAGAAGGAAAAAACCTGCACCAAGCAAATCAGCAATACCGAAAACGCCTTAGAAGCCTTCAAGAATAACCACCACAACCTCCAAAAACGACACAAACAACTCTACAAAACCAAAGATAATCCTTATCTTGATTCTTTGTATCAATTTTATCTTGGTTACTATGAGCCGATAACCTCCAGTACAGCCGACTTCATAGCCCTCAAAAAAGAAGCCCTCCAAAGTACATGGGCAGGCAAGTCTTCCCAACAAACCACCCGAAAAATAGACCTTACCCTAAAGAAAATCTTGTACCAAGAGGCGCACCTTACCAGTATTTTGAAGGATATGACACTTGCCTACCACCGCGATACGATGCGGTATGGGCGAAATATTCAGTTTTATCAACTGCTTGTACTTATAGGTGGTTTGTTGATTTTGTTGGCAGAAGCTCTTTGGCTTTTCGCGCCTATAGCCACACGCCTCGAAAAGCACGTTACAGAAATTCAACAAAAAGCTGAAAGTGAACGCCTTGCAAATGAAAAGCTCCTTGCTTTTCAGGCAAAAATCCAAGAAGTAAATCGTGAACTTATTGCCAAAAACTTTGAAATTCAAGAAAATAACGACCTCAAAAAAATAAACAAAGAACTGGAAGAAGCCCGTTTTTTTGATGGAGCTATCAGCCATTTTGCCGAAGTGATGCAGTGGCAGGCAAGTCAAACCATTTATACGTGGACAGACCATTTATTGCAAACACTTGTGCCATTTTTTAAGGGTTTGCAAGGCGTAATGTATGCCTACGAACAGGAAAAAGAAACACTCTACATCACAGGAAGTTATGCCACAGACCAAGAGGCGCATTTGGCAAAAAACGAAAATACCGCAGACACGAATCTGGTAGCCCAAGTAGCCAAAAGTTTGCAAACCATTTATTTTCAAGACATTCAAAAAACGCAAGATGTCCCACAAGGAATGTGGGGCGAAGCTACTGCCGCGCTTATCATTCAGCCTTTGTTTTTCAATAACCAACTGGCAGGTATTCTTGAGATGACTGCCCCCGAAGCATGGGAACAAAAATATATCGAGCTTCTAAAGCGCGTCAGCGAAAGTATTGGCACGAATCTTAGCACTTTGCAAGACCAAATGCGCATCAATCAGCACTTTGCAGACCTGCAAATGGCACAAAAAAAACTCAAGAAAAGTATCCAAAAAATACAACAAAACGAAGAACGTTTCCGAAAACTTGCCGAACTTACCCAAGAAGGTTTACTCTTTGTCCATGAGGGCATTATCAAAGATTTGAATAGCATTATTTTGCCTATGTTCGGCTATGTGCATGAGAAAGAACTGCTGAATACGCCTTATATGCCCTTGATAGGCTCTGAAAATGAACTTATTGCCGATGGACTTTTGCACGAAACGACCGCCACACGACAAAATGGAGAAACTTTCCCCCTCGAATTTCAGGCAAGGGAAGTAAATTATGGGCAGGAACAAATGACTGTCATCTCTTTGCGCGACATCACTATCCGCAAACGTACCGAAAAAGAACTCGAGGAAGCAAACCGCATAGCCAGCCTCGTCGAAGAAGTAGAAAAGAAAAATAAAGGCATACTCTCCAGCATCGAGTACGCGAGGCGTATCCAAGAATCTATCTTGCCTGCTGATGACGTGGTAGGCAAGGGCTTTGTAGAAAATTTTGTGTTGTATATGCCCCGCGACATTGTGTCAGGCGATTTTTATTGGTTTGCCGAAAAAGGCGAACATTCGCTGATAGCCGCCGTAGATTGCACAGGGCATGGCGTACCTGGTGCGTTTATGTCTATCATTGGCTACTCCAATCTGAATAAAATCGTGGTAGAACATGGCTATACCGAACCTGATACCATTTTGCGAAAACTTGACAAAGAAATCACTGCCATACTAAAGCAACAAGATGGCGATTCTGAAAGTCGAGATGGCATGGACATTGCGCTCTGTTCGCTGAATATCTATGAAGGCGTGCTTCACTATGCGGGAGCGCAACGCCCAATGTACCTCATACGCAATGGCGCATTGCAGGAACTGAAAGGAAATCCATACTCTATAGGCGGAAATTTTAAGTTCAAAAAACAAAAAGAATTTACCAAACAAGAAATTCCACTTCAGAAAGACGACACAATTTATATTTTTTCAGATGGTTATGCAGACCAATTCGGTGGATTGGACTACAAAAAATTCATGACCAAGCGGTTCAAAGAATTGCTTTTGAGCCTACAAGATTATACACTGGCAGAGCAAAAAGTAATCTTGAAGCGTGAGTTTGAAATTTGGCTCGGCAACCACAAACAAATGGACGATGTGATGATTATTGGATTGCGGTTTTAGACTTCCGAAAAAATACCACTAAGGAACGAGTAAAAAATAATTTGAGAATATTTAGCCACGCTGTAAGCGTCTGTTATCGAGCTTTTATGCGGTTAGGCAATACCAACAGACGCTTACAGCGTGGCTTCGCGTGAGTAAAATCATCATGTTATTTTATTTCCATTCCTAATTTTTTATCAGCCGTTTTATTTTGCGGATTTTATCTCCTGCGATATGCAATACTTGATTTTCAAAGCTGTAAGTGATAGATTGAACGCCAAATTCTTGTAGCAATTTATCCAAAACAGCAATAAAAATTTGTTTCAAATCTTCAAATATCTCTGTGGGACTTTCGATGCCTATTTCTAAGGTATTTTCGGTGGTTTGGACTATAGCATATTGGCTGAAAGCATCTGTACTTTGGGCAATCCTACGCGAGATAAGGTCAGGATAGATTTTTATGCCTCCGAATATCAATACATCATCATCTCTGCCCACTATTTTTTCGATAGCCAGCAATGCCGAGCCACAAGCACAAGGGGCTTTTTTGATTTGTAAAATGTCATTCAGACGGTATTTTACTACAGGCTGCGAATGTCTTGAAAAATCGGTAATGATGGGATAAAAACGCTCATTATCAATCCATTCGGGTTCTATTTTTACAAAATCTTCGTTCAAGTGCATAGTCCCATGCGTGCAGGTAGCCCCCAAAAAACCCTCTGTGCATTGATAAACTTCCGCCATTTTGAGCTGAAAAGTAGCTTCTATAAATTGTCGGTCGCTCTCATGCAGTACCTCTGCAAACGAAATAATTTGGGTGGGTTGAATGTTTATCTGTTTGTTTCTTTGTGCGGTGGCTATGTCCACAAGTATCGAGGGCGGAGAAGCTAAAATAGCAGGCTTGAATGTGTCCATGCCTTCTAACAGGGCAGGCAAGGGCTTGAAAATATCAAAATATCGAAACTCAAAAAGAGCCGAATTGACAGAGGCATATAAGTTGCTGTTTGCCCTTAGAAAAAAAGCCACTTTTTGTTTTTTGAAAAGACGGGGTTTGATGACGCGGTGCATGACAAGTGCCACCCACAAGGCGCGTTCGCGTGCATCTACCAAAAAAATCCCGCGTTTGCCGCTTGTACCTGTAGAAAGTCCTATCGTAACGCCTTTGATTTCGCTTTTGAAGTCGCGCGTTTCTTCAGCATTCAGGGCTACTGCCAATGCCTCCGCGTATGTGATGTGTTGTGTGTTGATGTCATCAAAGTTTTTCATAAATTCGGTCTTTGAGATGACAGGCACTCCCGCCACCCAGTCAAAGCCCTTGCCTGCCCAATACCGCGCATAAAAAACGGACTTTTTCAGCACTTTTTTTGCAAAAACCGCCAATCGCCTTGCCTGCCAACGCGCTATAGCCTCCCTACTGCGGAGCGGGTAGGCAAGTTTGGTTTTGAGCCAAAAATACAGGATTTGGAGTTTAAAAAACATAGCAGGCTAAATAGATTCGTTGATTTTATCAGTGAGTATCTCCACAAGCTCCTCGTCCATAAATTCGTATTCGTCAGGAATGTCAAGCACTTTGATAGTTGGCAGAGCCAAATGTTGATAAATTTCCTGAATTTTTGCGCGATGCTCAGTTTCCATGACCAATACCAAGTCTGCCCAGTTCAAATCATTTTCAGAGATTTTTCTGGTGCTTTTTGGACTAACTCCCACAGAGCGAATATGGAAGCGGTCGTCATGTTTAAAGATATGCTCGGCTGTTTTGCTGCGTTTTTTATTTTTCCCACAAACTACCAATAGATTAGGTTTTTCTGTCATTTGATTAGGAACGAGTAGAAAATAATGGGTTTATGTAAGGCGCAATAGAAGCGCAAAGCCTTGTTTTGTAATGATTATTGCAACGAAACATAAACGCAAAAGATTAACAAAATTAGCAAGTTATTTTGGTTGTCTGACAATTTTTGTGGAAAAACATTTTTTGAGCAAGTTCGGATTTAAGAAACGCCTTTTTTGCTCAATAGGATAGGGTTTAAAACCCTAT
>JAAFJK010000450.1:0-946 GCA_013298105.1 Cytophagales bacterium | reverse complement strand
CAGAGCGAATATGGAAGCGGTCGTCATGTTTAAAGATATGCTCGGCTGTTTTGCTGCGTTTTTTATTTTTCCCACAAACTACCAATAGGTTAGGTTTTTCTGTCATTTGATTAGGAACGAGTAGAAAATAAGATGATAAAGATTTTGTGCAATATTTTGGGTTTAGGTAAGGCGCAATAGAAGCGCAAAGCCTTGTTTTGTAATGATTATTGCAACGAAACATAAACACAAAAGATTAACAAAATTAGCAAGTTATTTTTTACTCGTTCCTTAGTCCTTTTTTACCAACGTACTCCTGCTATGATGCCCATATCTTTGTATGGGAGATTGAATTTTTTGGCAATGTCTTCATTGGTCATCATGCCTTTGTAGCAATATACGCCCTTCATAAACCATTTGTTGTTGTAAATCATATCATCTATGCCGCCTGATTCGCCTATCTCAAGCAGGTAAGGCGCAAAAATATTGCTCAAAGCACTGCTGGAAGTCAGCGCGACACGCGAAGCGATGTTCGGTACGCAATAATGAATCACGTCAAATTTTTTGAAAGTAGGGTTTTGCAAAGTCGTGATTTCGGACGTTTCGATGCACCCGCCTTGGTCTATGCTTACATCTATGACTATGGAGTTGGGGCGCATTTTGGCTACCATTTCTTCGGAGATGACTATGGGGCTACGTCCTTTCTCAGCGCGGACAGCCCCTATCAGCACATCAGCCCGCGTAATGGCTTCACTTAGTTGGGCTTCATCAAGGGTACAAGTAAAAATCTCCTGCCCAATGGCGTGCTTCAGCCTGCGGAGCTTGTAGATGTTTCTGTCAAAAATCTTAATCTCTGCCCCCAATCCGAGCGCGGTTCGAGTGGCATATTCGGCTACTGTTCCCGCGCCTACTACTACTACTTTGGTAGGCGGTACGCCTGTAACGCCCCCTAAGATAATGCCCTTGC
>JAAFJK010000438.1 GCA_013298105.1 Cytophagales bacterium | reverse complement strand
ACGTTTGGGCTTTCTTTTTTGCCTCAAGCAATCCGCCTATATTTACAACTTCAGGAATAGGCGCAGGTAACATAGTCGTACTGATTTCTTGAATCGTTTGATAATCACAAGGAAAACTCAACGTACCTACATTGTAAGTCGCCTTTACTGCATACTTGCCTCCCTTTTTTGGATAAAGAATGTTGCCATTTTGCAAAGGCACCCCCTCCAAAGACCAGCTAAAAGTGGCAGGCGGTTGTTGTGCATTGCTATTCAGGCGTATGCTATCGCCTTCACAAAACGTAAGACTGGGCGTATAAGACAGCAAAATAGTAGGCTTGGGGCGTACAAAAACACTGTAAGGCGCGGAAACTTGTCCACAAGTAGGATTTTGGGTGCTGTAGGCTTCTACCCTGTATAAGCCAGAATTTGATACTGTAAGCTCGGCATTGGTCGCACCTGTTATCATATCATTGCCCGAAAACCAACGGTAGCCCACATTTGGAATAGTCCCGCTTACCTGAGCTTTGAGCTTCAAAGTAGTATTCGGACAGATGCGGTCTATCCCTGCAGGTTCAGAAACTACCACAGGGGCAGGCAAGGTGCCTATCCCGCCTACAGTGGCACTGAGGGCGGTAGCCGTAACCCACACACCTGTAGGCAAACAATCATTGCGGACACTGAGCGTATAAATTCCAGTTACTAAAGGCGTAAACGAGGCATTGTTACTTACCTGCGGATTGCTGATGCCATCAAGCAAAAACCAGCGATATTGCAAAAAATTGCCATCTGATATACTCCGCAACACGAGGGGGCTTTCACAAATATTCAAAGAAATAACCGTACCAGCTACTGTAGGCGCGACCAAAAAACGCACCACCAATGGCTCAGAAAGTACCGCAGGACAGTCGTTGGCAGGATTCACAGCCCGTACTGTATAACCACCCGAAACTGTAGCTGTATAAATTTCAGAAAAAATGCCTCCAATGGCTATACCATCTTTGAACCAAGCATATTCAATACCTGCTTCTATAGGTGTGGTCATACGCAAAATGACACTGCCTGTAGCACTGCACAGCGTTCCGCCCGAAGGGGCTTCTATCGTGGGTTTAAGGGCTTTTTTTTTTATAATCAGGCTCAAGGCATTTGAAACTGTAGAACTCCCACACGCATTTACAGCCTGTACGGTATAGTTGCCTGAAGCGGTGGCTTCATATTCGTTTTTTACGGTGGTAGCTACCAAAACAGCATCTTTGAACCATTTGTAAGCACAACCCAAGCCTGCATCTTGGCAGGCAAGTTTTATTTTGCCTTCGCAAGTCGTGATACCACCCGCGCTTGTGAGCGTAAGGGAGGCAAGGGGCGAGGCTGTAATGTCCACCACTTCCAAAGTATCAGAAATAAACCCTCCACACAAGCTATAAATTTCTACAAAATAACTTCCTGCCGCATTGACCAAGAGTGTGGGACTGTTCTCTCCCACCAAAGCATCTGTTCCCTGATACCATTGCACACCTATACCTGCACCATTGGATTGATAGCTCAAAGTAAGCTCCGTAACCCCACAGCCAAGCGAAGGAGATATGCCTGTCAAGTTCAGATTGCCTTTAGAGGCACTTGTATTGGCGGTTATGGCTTTTGAAACAGAGGTAACGCTTCCACATTTATTAGAAACCTTGATTTTGTAATTTCCTGTTTGGGTAGTTTGGTAAGTAATGCCGTTCGGAAAAGGCGAAGCAACACTATAAATCAAAACCTCGTCTTTGAAATACTCTATCAAAGTAGGCGCACCACCTACTATCCCTGTAGGCGCGAGGGTTACTTTTTTATCTATACAGAGTGCGCCATTGGCAGGACTCATACTGAAGTTTGCTTGAGTCGGAGGTGTAGAATTGATGACTGCAAAGTTTGCCGATACCTTTTCTCCACAGCCATTTTTTACTTTTACAAAATAAGAACCTATTTGGTTGGTAGTCAATGTATTGCTGGTGCCTATAGCTGTAGGATTGCCTACCCTGTACCATTCGTAATTGTCTATCACGCCTATCGCAGTGGCTTTGAGTATGATATTGCTACTTGGACATATCAGGTTGCTGGCATCTTCTGTAAATACATTTACCTCCAAAGGCGCGGCATTCGTAGTGCCTATAGTGATAGAAGCACTTGCGAACCCACAACTATTCGTAACTTGTACGGTATAAGTGCCTGCATTCGTAGTTTGTTGTCCTATAGTAAAGGTTTTGCCACTTGCCCCACTTATCAATACATTGTTTTTGAACCACTTATAAGTAAATTCAGGATTGGGACAAAAAACACTCCCTGCAGGATTGGAGGCTTGGGCAGTCAGCACTATATCGGGCGCAGTAGCCGTAGTACAGATAGTCAAAGCCCCACTTGATACCAATGCCGCCTGAATAGGGGGCGCGGACTCAATACAAATCGTGATAAGTGTAGTAGAAGTAATGTTACCTGTCCCATCTGTAACTTTTACTTGATATTGTCCTTCAGGAAGTATGCCCTGAAAAGTAGCCGATGTACCTATCACACCTGTTTGAACATTCAGCCATTCGTAGGCAAGTGCGCCTGTACCTGACGAGATAGCCTCAAGTTTGATTTGTTGTCCACTACAGAGTCGCTGTAAGTGGTTCGTTCCCGCAGGCAAGGTTTGCGTTACAGCAAAGGGACTTGTCGAATTGGGTGTGATTTTGATGATTGGATTGGTGGGTATAGCACAGACTTGCCCGCACACCCACCAAAAAGCAAAAGCAAATAAATATTTCATAGAGAGATTTACGATTGAAGATGTACGATTTACGCTGTAGTTTGCACTTGCCTGCCCAAACAGGGGCAGGGAGCTAAACTAAAAATAAATATTTGTAACGAAACCCATCGCATTTTTGATGCGAGTAATCTCTTCAGCCGAGAATTTATTTTTTTCTAAATGCAATTCTTTTAGGTTTTTTAGTTTTGTAACCGCTTGTGGGAGTGTAGTAATTTGGTTTTCGCGCAAATCCAAAATCTCAAGATTAGAAAGTTCCAACACTGCATCAGGGATGGTCGTGAATTGATTGCCACTTATGTCAAGTCGTTTCAAGTTTCTCAAAGTAGCAATTTCGTTCGGGATAGCTTTTAAGCCATTTTTGCGCAAATCTACCACTTCCAAGTTGGAGAGCTTCAATATCTCTAACGGAAATACGCCCAAGCGGTTTACGTTTAAGTGCAACTCTTTCAATTTAATGAGGTTGGCTATCGTAGCAGGGATTTTGGTAAGCATATTGCCTCCCAAATTCAGAATTTCGAGCTGTTTTAGGTTGCCTATTTCGGCAGGGATAGTACCTGTTTTCATCAAGCCAAGATTCAGGCTCATATTCAGGTGGCGCAAATTGGGTATAAGTCCTATGACTTTAGGAAAAGCAGTGAATAGATTTTTTTGCAACTCCAGCACTTCCAAGTGCTCAAGTTTAGCGAGTTCTTTGGGCAGTTCTTTGAGTTTATTTTCCTTCAAATCAAGTATTTGCAAGTTTGGAAAAGCCAATATGGTACTATCCAAAACGCTCATATCTGCCTTTGCCATATAGAGTGCCTGCAGATGTTTGCAAGCCAAAAGTTCTTTGGGTATGCTATAGCAACAGCTTTGTGTGCCTGTAAAAGCATAGACGCTATCGGCTTTTTGGGTAGCCTTTGCCAGATTGTTGTAAATCGTGGCGGCTTCAAGGTCTTCTTTTTTCAAAGGTTTGCGGATTTTGCGGATAGTGTCTTGTGCGACTGCGGGAGGCGTTACAGTATTACCTACATTTGCAGGCGGAGGCGTAGGAACGTTTTTTTCGTTCTTCTCTTCTTTTTTCTTTTTTTGGGCTTGGGCAGGCAAGGCGCATACACCGCAGAGAAGCAAAAACAAAGCAAGATATTTCATACAAAGCAAAATTATAGGAAAAGTGTATTGCAAAGATAGCTTTTTTCTTTAAAAAAAGCTAACTTTGATAAAGGAAATTGCTACTTTGATAGCGACATACATACTTCGCTTTTTTCGCAGTCTTTTTTTCGGATTGCCAACCAAAAAAAAACGAACATTTAACCAATACTGAACACTGCTTTATTTTGATAACGACTTTAAAGATTAGTAACGTTTTTGTGAATACTTTTAGCACGCGGATAACGCAGATTAAGCGGATTTTGACGGATTTTCTATATTTCAGAGATTAAAAAATCCGTTGTCATCTGTAAAATCCGCGTTATCCGCGTGCCTCTTTCACAAATTAGTTATGTCGTTATCAAATTATGCCGTTGTCAAACTGTAACAAAAAACAGCACAACATTATGTGCTGTATCGTGTTGGTTATTTTTCACTAAAAAACGACAACAAGTAACCCGAAAGCCATATCCACAAAGGATTGATGGATACACTGCCTGTATCGATATTTATCCAGCTTTGGGGAGGTGCCCAAGCGAATGAAAACCCACAAATAGCCAAGCCAAGCCAAGCTATAGAGTTGCCGAATATAAAAGCAATCACACTACCGCCTATCATAAAATATTGCGCAAAATTGTCGACCGCAGGGATAGAGTACCACTGTTGAGCTAATGTAAAACCAAAGGCGAATAGCACAAAGCCCACCCAATTTAACCATTTTAGTTTACTTAAGTCCATTTTTTGAGGTTTAAGAGATGAAGTAATGCGCCAAGATATACTAAAAAAAGTAAACTGCAAAATTTTTCAAAATTTTTCCTTGCCTGCCTGCCCTGTGTAGATAGGCAGGCAAGGAAAAAAAATAAATTGTAAAAAAAAAAGAGAAAATTGTAATATTCTCAAAAATACAGCGTATATTTACACACAAAAAAACCAAACTTGCCTACCCATCACTATCAAACGTTAATATTTGTTAATAACTGCCTGAAAGTAAACTTTTTGCCCTTTTATGTAGTCTATAGTGATATAAAGTAACCTGAAACACCTAACGTTATGAAAAAATTATTCACTTATTGTACCATTTTGCTATTGACTGCCAATAGCTTATTTGCTTATTCTTTCCGTACACCCATTCAAATAGATAGCTTGGAGATAGAAGAAAAAGCTGAAATCGTACCTGCTCAAGAAATTTCATTCAAAGCTACCCAAAATCGCCTCGAGTCAGCTTTGAAACTCAAACCTTTGCACCCACTTTTGAATGATGATGTGCTTTTTAGTGATGACAATATCAGTGTCATGAAAGCGCACCCCAATCCTGCTACAGTCGTAACCTATTTGGATTATAAAATGAATGAACGCATACAAGCCAAAGTTACGATTAGTAACCTGCTTGGCAAGGTCGTAGATGAGTTCAAACTCCAAAGTGGCGAACATAAATTAAAAATACCTACCGCCCATTATAGCTCTGGCGTATATTTCTATACCCTTTCTATCAATGGAAAAGTCTTAAAATCAAAGAAATTGATTGTAGATGGCAGGTAAGATAGTTATTCTTCAAAAGCGGTTTGCGTATATGCAAACCGCTTTTTTTACTTTAAACGTTTATTTTTATCCAAAACCATAAAATAAATAACAATCTTTTACGTTTTATTTTTTCAAACTAAAAATAAAAGCAAACATGAAAAAACACTTCTTGACACTCCTCTTGTTGCTTGTGGCTTCATACAGCCATGCACAAGCACCCGTAGCCAAAGGCAAAGCCCAAATCAATGTGGGCGTTGGATTCTCCAGTTGGGGTGTACCCGTTTATGGCGGTTTTGATGTGGGTGTTCACCCAGATATGACTTTAGGCTTAGAAGTCGCCTATCGTGGCTATAATGGCAATGTAAGATGGGGCAAAAACAAATATGGTACCAGCAAAGCAAGCATTTGGAGCATATCAGGTAACTTCAACTATCACTTGAATAAAATCCTTGAACTTCCAAAAGAATGGAACCTGTATGCAGGTGTCAATGTAGGCTACTACATTTGGACTTACAGTACACCTAACACAAACTCAAGCGATGCTTCAGGCTTGGGACTTGGCGGACAAATAGGTGGACGATATTTCTTCAATGATAAGCTCGGTCTTAACCTTGAGATAGGAGGTGGCAACCAATTCAGCAACGGCAAAATAGGCTTAACCTTCAAACTCTAAAAATCACAAACCGCCTTTGATTGAGGCGGTTTTTTCACTTTCAAATATATGCTAAAAAAAACACTTTTACTTCTTTGCATTTTTATCAGCCTCCCTTTGTGGGCGCATGAGTGCTGGATTGCGTGCCAGAAATACCTCTATGCAGTAGGCGATACATTGAAAATTTCTCTGCACGTAGGCGAGAACTTTGAACCCGAACGTTGGAAAGGTAAGATAAAATGGCTCAAGCACATAGCAGGTAGGCAAGAAAAAGATTTGCTACCGCTACTCGATACAGCTACCTCAAGCCTTGCCTGCCCGCTCACAGAAGAAGGCACAAACTGTATAGCCTTGCAAAGCTATCCCAAATCTATTCGGCTGGAAGCCGAAAAATTCACGTCTTATCTGAAAGAAGATGGCTTAGAAGATGTACTTGCTTGGCGCGAAAAAAACAACGAACAAAACAAAGAAGGTACAGAAATCTACGAACGTTGCAACAAAACACTCTTTCAGGTAGGCAAGAAACGCACAAACGCCCACAAAAAAATAGTAGGCTTTCCTTTAGAAATTATTTTGTTACAAAACCCTTACAATCAACCAACTAACTTATCGGCTAAATTACTTTTTCAAGGGAAACCTCTCCCCAATCATCTGCTGAAAGTTTGGCACAGAGAGGCAGGCAAGACTACCTTGCAAGACCTGAAGACAAACGAAAAAGGTATTCTCTCATTTGAGAGAAAAAAAACAGGCAACTATATGCTCAGTGCTGTCAAAATGATAGCCCACGACAAACCCGCAGAAGCACAATGGCACAGCTATTGGGCGAATCTGACTTTTGGAACAGAAAGAATTTTGTAATACTACCAAAAAAACGTATCTTTGCAAATTGCCCCTGATTCCGCACCCAAAAATTCCCCTTCGGGGCAAGGGAAATCAAACCCAAAAATTTATCTAAAATGGCTTGTACCAACTGTTCCACAGGTTGTGGTGTAAATAATACAAAATCTACTATAGGCTCTACAGGCGTAGCTGGCTGTAAAAGCGAAGGCGCGTGTGGTTGCAATAAACTCAATACTTACGACTGGCTCAAAGGCATGGACATACCTGCCGCCCAACGTTTTGGCTATGTAGAAGTGCGCTTTCGAAATGGTAGGAAAGAATTTTATAGAAATCCTGAACGCCTCGACCTTACCACAGGCGATGCCATCATGGTAGAAGTCCCAAACGGTTTTCATCTCGGCTATGTATCGCTTCAAGGCGAACTCGTGCGCCTACAGATGATGAAGCACAAGATAAAAGATACAGACGAAATCTTGAACGTGATACGCATAGCGACACCCAAAGAGCTTGAGAAATATCTCCAAATCCAAGAGCGAAACTTGCCTACCCTTTTTCGTACACGCCAAATCACGCAAGAACTGAAACTAAACATGAAACTTTCAGACGTGGAGTTTCAGGCAGACAACACCAAAGCCATCTTCTACTATTCGGCAGATGAGCGCGTAGATTTTCGTGAATTGATTAAAATGCTCGCTACAGAGTTCAAAGTCCGCGTAGAAATGAAGCAAATCAGCCTCCGACAAGAAGCGGCGCGGCTGGGCGGAATTGGCTCTTGCGGGCGCGAGCTGTGCTGTTCGACTTGGCTTACGGACTTCAAAAGCGTGAATACACACGCCGCACGCTACCAAAACCTATCCCTGAATCCAAGCAAACTTTCAGGACAATGCGGTAGGCTGAAGTGTTGCTTGAACTATGAACTCGATACGTACCAAGAAGCACTTAAGGATATTCCTATGATTGAAGCTCCTTTGAAAACCAAAAAAGGACTGGCTACACTCACCAAAACAGACATTTTTCGTAAGACTATGTGGTTTTCGTACAAAGAGGAGAGCAACTGGCAACCTATCCCTGTAGAGCGTGTGAAGGCAATTTTGCTCATGAACCAAAACGGCACTATGCCCGAAAGCCTCACAGAAGATGTAAAAGAAATCACCCAAAAATCTGACTCTGTTTCAAAATACACGCGCCAAAACGACAACAACAAAAAACCACGTGAGAATGTAGTCAAAAAGCCTGCACAAAATACTGCCACAGACAAAAAGCCTGTCCAAAATCCTATCCCCAAGAAAAATAACAAACCCCAAAATCAAAACCAGCAACCGAATCCAAACCAAAATCAAAACCAAAACAAGAAGCATCAACCTCAAAAAAATCCCAATCAGCAAAATAATAAAAACCGCCAAAACAACAGAAATCAACCAAATAAACCCAATAATAAGCCCGAAACAGGCACAGGAGGAAGCGAAAGTTAAGATTATATATTTGTGGTTCTTCGAAAGTTATTGCGGAGGCAAAACTGTAGAACAGGCTTCCAGCCTGTTGTTTCAAATGGTAAACAGGCTGGAAGCCTGTTCTACAGAATATTCCGCAATAACTTTTGAAGAACCTTATTTGTAAAAACCCGCAAGGTCTTTGAAGACCTTGCGGTCAGTCTTTCTTACTTGTTCGCGGTCTTTTTTTCGGATTGACAACCGCAAGCGGATTGCCAACCGAAAAAAAACGAACATTTAACTAAGACTGACCACTAGCAGTCAGTCTTTCTTACTTGTTCGCGGTCTTTTTTTCGGATTGACAACCGCAAGCGGATTGCCAACCGAAAAAAAACGAACATTTAAATAAGACTGACCACTGGCGGGTTTGATACAAAATATTTATGGAATCAAGTCGTACAGTGAGTTTCCAACTTGCTATTTCACTGGTAAATCGTACATCTTCAATCGTCAATCATGAGCAACACTTTTGGCAAAATCTTTCGGATAACGACCTTTGGCGAATCACATGGCGCAGGCAATGGTGTAGTAATAGATGGCTGTCCCGCAGGACTTGAGTTTGACGAGGCATTTATCCAAGCCGAACTCGACAGGCGAAAACCCGCCCAGTCTGCCATTGTTACACAACGCAAAGAAGGAGATATTTTTCAGACACTTTCGGGTGTGTTTGAGGGCAAGACCACAGGCGCACCTATCGCGCTTTGGATTCCAAACGAAAATGCCAAAAGCCAAGACTACACGCACCTTGCCTACGCCTACCGCCCCTCTCATGCAGACTATACTTACCAAGCCAAATATGGACACAGGGACTACAGAGGCGGTGGACGAAGCTCGGCACGCGAAACAGTAGCCAGAGTAGCGGGCGGGGCAGTCGCAAAACTGTTGTTGAAGCATCAACAAATCCAAATAACCGCCTATACCGCGCAGGTAGGCAAGGTAATACTTACCAAAGACTATCACGACTTAGATTTTAGCCTCATAGACCAAAACCCAGTGCGTTGTCCTGACTTGCCTACCGCCGAGCAGATGGAGGCACTCATCAGGGAAGTCCGCAAAGAAGGTGATACTATAGGTGGCGTAATAGCCTGCATCATAAAGGGCTTGCCTACAGGCGTGGGCGAACCTATATTCGATAAACTTCATGCCGTTTTGGGAAAAGCCATGCTCAGTATCCAAGCCGTCAAAGGATTTGAATATGGAAGTGGCTTTGCGGGGGTAAGTATGCGCGGTTCTGAACACAACGATATTTTTCAGACAGACGAGGCAGGCAAGGTGCGCACGCTTACAAATCATTCAGGAGGCATACAAGGTGGCATAAGCAATGGCGAAGATGTATATTTTCGTGTAGCTTTCAAGCCTGTAGCTACGCTTATGCGCCCACAGCCAAGCATTGATGGGGCAGGCAAGGAGATTACATTGGAAGGCAAAGGCAGGCACGACCCTTGTGTATTGCCACGAGCCGTTCCGATAGTAGAAGCTATGACTGCGCTTGTGTTGGCGGATTTTATGTTGCGTCTTCGTTTGAATCCTCTTCTGTGATGGTGTTTGAGGCACGCACTATGTCATGAATGATTATGTCAAGTTCTTGCGCACTTTGTTCCAAATAGCCCAAGTATTCAGCCAAAATCACCAAATCATTTTTTTTATGTGCCTCCTTTAAGAGATTTGCCAAACCCAAAATATTGGCGACAGGTCTTCGGACTTCGTGGGACTGCTTCCAAGCTATTTTTCTAAAAATTTCGTTTTGTTTGGCAATTTTTTCTTCTGCTTCTTTGATGTCTGTGATGTCGATGGTATTGAGAGCCACCCCCACGACTTGCTGGGCTTCGTCATATACAGGCAGGTAGCGCACCAAAAGCCAAATATATCGGTCTAATCTTTCAAAATATCTTTTTCTTTTTAGCTCTGTAAGTTCGCCTGTTAAGGCTTTTTGAAAATATTGTTCAAATTCTTCTGTGGCTTTGGGATAGACATACGCAATAAAATCCTGCCCAATGTCCATTTTTTTGTCAAAAAGCATATTCACCCACTGGCTTGCGCCTTTGTTGAAAGAGATGATTTGTCTATCTTTATCCAGCAAGACATGGCTATCTGTATAGCTATCGTACATACCGCGTAGTTTATTTTCAGAATTTATGACGGCTTGTTCTGCTCTTTTTTGCTTGTCTATATCAGTAGCCATAAAAGCCACACCAAGCAGATTATTTTCGCGGTCATAGACAGGATAATAGACTACTTTGAACCAAAGCTGAAGCCCAGGTCCAAAATCTAATTCACGTTCAGTAGTTACTATTTCGCCTTGCAGTGCTTTCTCAAAATTTGCTTTGAATTGCTCGAGTGTATGAGGTATGACAAAATCCAACATATTGTCGCCCTCATGTACCTCCAGACCGCGCATATTTTTGAAGCCTTGCTCTGTGGTTTTGTTTACAGAAAGGATTTTATAGCTGGGGCTTACCAACATATAAGAGTCTGTAGTGCTATCCAAAATGGCACGCAATTTATTCTCTGAATATTTTAGTTGCTTTTCTACCCAATGCCTTTCAGTGATATTTTTAAAAAACACTGCCAATCCCTCCTCTGAAGGATACGCCAAAATTTCGTAGTGTTGTTGAAGACGTGCATGATAGATTTCAAAACTTTGGGTTTTTTGGTCTTCTACGGCTTTTCGGTAAAAATCCCCCATTTTATGTGTTATTATGTTGGGAAATTCTTGCCAAAGCGTCTTATACAATAGTTCTTCTTGTTTTTTTCCTAAGACATCTTCGGCTACCTGATTCATGAATATAAATTCCCAATTTGTATTCAGCATATAAAATCCATCAGTGATTTTATTGGCAACTTTATGTATTCTATTGAGGACAGTGTCAAGACGTTTAGAGATTTTGAAGGTTTGCGTAACGTCTTGTCCCACACACAACACATAGCCTGTCTTGGGTACTGAAAGTTCCCAATCAATATTACCTTCATCATAAGTCGCTTCTACCAACACATTTTGTTGGTTTTCAGCACATAGTTTAATAGCTTCTAAAAAAATGGATTCAAAAAAGTCTGTGTATTTTTGCTTCAGAAGCTCATTGGCATACACAAGGGTACCATTTGCATCTGTTACAAGTGCATAGTATTTTTGGGAGTTGATAAGAAATGTAGGCAAAAAATCTAAGTCATGCACAGGGGTAAAATATATTGTTAAACTACATAAACCAATTCAACCAAAGGTCGGGCGCGATACCGAGTGCTATCGTAAGTATATTCGCTATCAAAAGAGTAGCTATAGTACCACTGCTTACTTGCACAGGTTCGTTGTTGCCTTCGCGCATATACATCGCTATGATTACGCGGAAGTAATAATACACCCCTACTGCCGCCATCAAAACTGCCACAACTACTAAGAAGTACAAACCACGCTCAAAAACACTCAAAAACACGAAAAGTTTTCCAAAAAAGCCTGCCGTAAGTGGAATACCTGCCAAAGACAGCATCGAGATAGTGATAGAAAGTGCCAAGAAAGGGTTAGTTTTGCCCAATCCATTGAAGTAGGCATATTCTTCTTTGCGCTTATTGCCAGCTACTGCCATCAGTCCACCAAATGCCGCCACTGTAGCCACAGAATACGCCAAAGTATAGAATAAAATCGCTTTTACAGAGCTTACAGGAGAAAGTGCCAGCACTGCCATCAGCAAATAACCCGCATGAGAAATGCCTGAGTAGGCAAGCATACGCTTGAAGCTACTCTGATAAACCGCAGTGATATTGCCAATCGCAAGCGTAAGTATCACTACTATAGCTACCCCTTTGTACCACGCAGGATACCAAGAGGCTCCTAAAGGAATAAAGCCAAACAAAGTTACGAACTTCAAAGTAGCCCCAATGCCTGCCGTTTTTACAATCGTGGACATAAAAGCCGTAAAAAGCGAAGGTGCGCCTTCATAGACATCAGGAGTCCAAAAATGAAAAGGTGCGGCTGATATTTTGAATAAAATACCTATCAGCATCATAGAAAAGCCCAAAAACGCCATTGGACTGTCGACTACTTTATTGGCAGAAACATAGGTCTGTATAGCTTCTGTAGTGAATGCACCTACTGCTCCATAAAGCAACGCCATGCCAAATAGCAAAATGCCTGTAGCAAACGAACCCATAAGAAAATATTTCAAAGCCGCTTCGTTCGATTTGACATTGTGCTTGTCGCTCCCTGTAAGCACATACATAGAAATAGACAATATCTCTACCCCCACAAAAAGCATGATAAGGTTTTTGTAACTTACCATCATCAGTGCGCCTACAAGCGAAAACATCAAAATAGCGTAATATTCGGCAGGTTGGGCTTCTTTGTCTTTCAAATAGTGCGTAGAGAGCGGAAATATAAGCAATGCCGTCAATAGCATCACAAAGGCAAAAGAAGTGCTAAGTTTATCGTTTGCCATCATTCCCCCGTTCAGGCTTGCATCAAAAGTTATCAATGTGCCATTCATATCCAGCCAACTCACGACAAGCGTAATGAATGTAAAAGCCATAGAAGCAAACAAGACAATATTGCGTTGGCGCAAGAAGCCAAGAAATAAATTGGTAATACCAAAAACGGATAAAAGTATAAGAGATAGCATTTTTTGATGAAAAATATTTCTGAGTTTGCAAAGATAGCTTTTTTTTGAAAAAGCTAACAATTTGGACAAAATAATTATGGCTTTTTGTAGAATAAAAAACAAAACCCGCAAGTCTAAGAAACTTGCGGGTTTTATGTTTTGTACATGGTTATTTTTTACAGCAACCGGGCAGTTTTTTGTAGGCGGCGGCATTGGCTTTTTTGTCGTCTGCATCATAGCCTGCGAGCGCAATCGTTTCGCGGATTTTTTCGGGTGCGATTTGGTTGCTGTTGTAGGTTACAGAAGCGACCTTACTCTCGAGGTTTATTTTTACGCTTTTTATGCCTTTTTGGGCATTGAGTGCGGTTGTGATGCGTTCTTCGCACATTTCGCATTGGGCAGAAGTCTTGATATCAAGTGTTTGATTGCCGACTTTTTTGCCTTTGCCTTGCGCCATAGCTACATTCATTTGTAAGGCAAATCCACAAAGGATAAGAAAGAGTATTTTTTTCATGTGATATATTTTTTTTGAGAGGGAATTTTGCAAAGAGGCTAATCAAACTCCACTTTGCATTTGGGTAAGAGTTTTTGGATTTTTTGGCACTGTTCACGAGGTATTTTTGTGCCTCTTAGATTCAGGAATTTCAAGTTTTGCAACTTGCCTACCTGCGCTATAGGCAAAGACGTAAGGGTTTTGTTGTTGTGCAAATATAACAGTTCAAGTTGAGAAAAGTTTGCTATCTTGTCGCTTATTTTTGAAAGTTGATTGCCTGTAAGGTCGAGTCGTTTGAGATTTTTGAGTTGGAAAATCGTATCGGGCAAAGCAGTTATTTTATTGCCGCTGAGGTACAGTTGTTGGAGATTTTTCAATGCGCCCATACTTTGTGGGAGTTCTTCTAAGGCTTCATTCGCACATTGGAAATACTGTAAATTGAGCAGAGAGTCTATCCTGTGATGTATTTCTGTAACTTTCCCATAGAGGCTTCCCGAAGTTTTGAGTTGTAATCTATAGACTTTGTCGGCTTGTTTGAATGCTTGTCCTATGTTGCTATAAAGTGGCTTTTTTGCCAAATCTGCCTCACTGAGTAGTGTGTCGGTAGGCAAGGTAGGCTTTTGTGCTATCAGTAGGGCAGGCAAGCAACAAAGTAAAACAATAACTTTTAACATACTCCAAGAACGTCCCAAAATTGGAAAAATTGTATAATTCAGCAAAGGAACTTGTAAAAATAACTTGGACATTTTTGCTAATCCTTTGTGCTTATATTTCGTTGCAACAATCATAAGACTTACGCAAAATTTAGAACCAATTTGTAACACAAACATACTTGTTTGCGATACATAAAAAACGGTTTAAGATTTTCAATAATTTTTAATACCTTTGCATCATAAATCACAGTAAAAGCGCATTTTGGAAAACGTCAAAAATTTTACAAAAATACAACTTTACTTTGATAGCGACTTTACTAATTAGACTTCTTGCAAAAGTCTTTTTAACCCTTCTCCATTTGGAGAAGGGCAGGGTTGAGGTATCAGAAATAGCACTTTCGCAAGAAGTCTATTTGCATTCAAAAAAAGTAGTCATTCTGTAAGAATCCCTTGTCGGTATTTTGCGCGGTACTAAAGGAACAGGAGATGCTTACAGCATGGTTACTCAATTTACAAGTTAATTTGATAACGACTTTAAAGATTAGTAGCGTTTTTGTGTATGCTTTTAGCACACGGATAACGCAGATTAAGCGGATTTTCACGGATTTTCTATATTTTAGAAATTAGAAAATCCGTTGTCATCTGTAAAATCCGCGTTATCCGCGTGCCTCTTTCACAAATTAATTATGTCGTTATCAAAATAATGTCAGTATCAAATTATCAAAAAATTAGATAAACAACAACTTACCTTACAAGATGAAAAATATATTTATGTGCTTGAAAATAAATAAGTTAAAAATAAATGCTTAGTACCTCAAACCTCGTACCTCAAACCGCCTTGTATGGTTTATTAGGTTATCCACTTTCTCATTCTTTTTCAAAGCAATATTTTACACAAAAATTTGCGCAAGAAAGCATACAAGCGCACTATGAATTGTTTGAAATTCCTGATATACAGGAGCTTATAGACTTATTAACAAGTTATCCACATTTAGAAGGACTGAATGTTACGATTCCTTACAAGCAAAGCGTCATACCTTATCTTACGCGCCTTGCCTACTCTGCCGAGAAGGTGGGCGCAGTGAATGTCATCAAAATAGAAAAAGACCGCACGCTCACAGGACACAATACCGACTACATAGGCTTTGCCGAAACGCTCAAAAATTTTATCCCTCCACAACAAGCTATGCAGGCTTTAGTCTTAGGCAATGGTGGGGCAGGCAAGGCAGTGGAAGCTGTTTTGAGAGATTTGGACATACCACACACTACTATAGCGAGGCAGGCAAGGCTTACTTTTGAAGACCTGACTCCTGCTATCCTTCAAGCGCACCTGCTGATAGTGAATACTACGCCTTTGGGTATGTATCCTGCCATAGAAACCTGCCCCAGCATACCTTATCACGCGCTTACGCCTGCGCACTATGTCTATGATTTGGTGTATAATCCAGCAGAAACGCTCTTTTTGCAAAAAGCCAAAGCGCAAGGCGCGAAAACCATGAACGGACTCGCTATGTTGTATGCCCAAGCCGAAGCGTCATGGCAGATTTTTATGGACAAATTGTAATTAACTCAAATCGTCCCCAGCCTTCCACCAAAGGCTTTTTGGAGGTTTGTGGGTGTGAAAATGTCTGCAGTCTTGCCTGCCAATACGCCGTCTGGCATCAGCAAAAGCACATAATCAAAATAAGCGGTTACGGTATTCAGGTCGTGGTGTACGACTGCAATGCTCTTGCCTACCTCACGCATGGTCTGTAGTAGCTCCATGATAGTCTGCTCAGTAGCCATATCCACTGCCGCAAATGGTTCATCAAGCAAATAAACATCGGCTTTTCTTGCGAGCGCACGCGCCAAAAAAACGCGCTGTTGCTGTCCGCCTGACAGTTTGGAAATTTGCCTTTGGGCAAGGTCGGCTATCTGTACTTGCTCCAGAGATTCTTGCGCGATACGCTTATCTTCGGCTGTATATCTACTAAAAAAAGTACGTGGCTTGAGCCTTCCCATCAGCACCACATCAAGTACGGAGGCAGGAAAGTCCCAATCTACAGCATTTCGCTGTGGTACGTAGGCAAGTCTATCGCGCACACGCTCCCAAGATTCGCCCAATATCTCTACCTTGCCTGCCTGTATGGGCAGAAGCCCCATGATGCCTTTCAGCAAAGTGGTTTTGCCCGAACCATTCGCACCTATGATGCCTATGAGCTGTCGGGCAGGCAAGTCAAACGAAATATTGTCCAAGACCTTTCGCTCGCGGTAGTGAATACTTAGATTAGTTACTTTTAGCATTTTGTTTGGTTATATTTTGCCTGTTTGGATAGCTTTCTCGGCTAATTCGCCACATACTTTTACCAACTTGCCGAGTGGTTCAAATCTTTTGTCTTGAGTATATCCCATGTGGTAGCGGTAGTATATTTGCTGGGCTATGACCGCGAGCTTGAATGTACCAAAAGCATAATAATAACTGATATTTTCCAAATCTCTGCCTGATTGCTGGGCATAATATTGGGCTATCTCGGCTCTGGTAAGACTGCCCTGCATAGGCTTCAGATTGAAAGCCAGAAGCGCGGGGTGGTCTTGTGGCTCTGTAATATAACTGAGCATGATGCCTACATCTGTGAGTGGGTCGCCTATAGTAGCCATTTCCCAGTCCAAAACAGCTTTTAGCTCTGTGGGATTTTCGGGGTTCAAGACTACGTTATCGTATTTGAAGTCATTGTGTAAAAGTGTGGCGATTTGGGGTTTTATGTGAGTAACTTCGTTCAGGTTATCTTCAAGCCACTTGCCTACGAACTCCATACAAGGGATTTCTTGGGTTTTGGCTTTTTCCCATCTGCCCCGCCAGCCTACTATTTGCCTTTCAAGATAGCCTTCTGCCTTGCCTGCCACAGAGAGTAGCGCGGGATTGATGGTGTGTAGATTTACAAGGGTTTGCACCATATTTTTGTTCCAAGTCGTAACTTCACTTGCCTGCCATGCAGGAGTGTCTTGAGCGCGTATGATGATGCCTTTCACGCGCTCCATGATAAAAAAGGGCGTACCTATCACTGCCAAATCTTCGCAGTAGGCAAGGGGTTTGGGGCATAGATGGAAGTGCGGATAGACTGCCTCGAGTAGCTTGTATTCGCGCCCCATGTCGTGTCCTTTGCTGATATTTTCAGCCCCTTTGGGTGGTCTTCTCAAAACCAATGATTGTTCGCCAAACGCGAGCAGGTAGGTAAGGTTGGAGTATCCACTCGGAAATTGCTCAACTTCTACAGTGATGCCTTTGGTCTGAAAGTGCTGATTCAAGAACACAGAGAGGGCTTCAAGATTCAGTTCCTCTCCTGTGCGTATAGGGCGGGGTGCGTCTAAATTCATCATGCACAAAATTACAAAACAATGGCATTAAAATGCTTTTTTGTAATAAATATTTGCGATTCTTGGAAAATGATTGCACAGAAAAATATCAGGTTCTTTGAAAGTTATTGCGGAGGCAAAACTGTAGAACAGGCTTCCAGCCTGTTTATGACTTGAAAACGACAGGCGAGAAGCCTGTGCTACAGCCTGTCCGTAATAACTTTTTAAGAACCAAAAAGCAAAAGTTGATAAATGATAAATGTCCCCTATCTTTGCAGTATGATAACACGCGACATACTTTGATAACGACTTTAAAGATTAGTAGCGTTTTTGTGTGTGCTTTTAGCACGCGGATAACGCAGATTAAGCGGATTTTGACGGATTTTTTATATTTTAGAAATTAAAAAATCCGTTATCATCTGTAAAATCCGCGTTATCCGCGTACCTCTTTCACAAATTAATTATGTCGTTATCAAACTTTGGAAAGGCATCATAGAAGACTTGTTTGATGACTTTTTGCGTTATTTCTCTCCTGAATTTTCCAAAAAGGTAAACTTCAAGAAAAAATTTGAGTTCTTAGACAAAGAACTTGACGCACTTGTGCCTGAAGCAGAGGCAGGCAAGCGATATGCTGATAAACTCGTAAAGGTATTCACAAAAAAAGGGAAGGCGCACTTTATATTGCTTCATGTCGAAGTACAGGGCTACAAAGATATAAATTTTGCGCAAAGAATGTACGACTATTTTTATCGCATACGCGATAGATGGAAAGCAGATGTTACCGCTTTGGCACTCTATACAGACGAGGACAAAAACTACTTGCCTACCGAATATGTCTATGAATTTGAAGGCACTACATTGACTTACAGATTCAACACTTTCAAACTTTTGCACAAAACGGAGCAAGAATTAGAAATACTTGATAATCCATTCAGTATCGTGATGCGTGTAGCCCACAAAGCACTCCAAAAACAACTCCTCACTGATGCAGAGCAGATTATTTGGAAAACAGAACTTGTGCGTGAACTCTATCAAGCAGGTTATTTGAAGCCCAAAATACGCAATATTTTGAATTTCATACGTTATTATGTCAGCTTTGAATCAAAGCAAAGCATCAAATCACTAAACAACGTACTCACATGGGAATAGAAGAAGCAATCAAAGAGGCAATATTGAATGAAGCCAAAAGAATAGGCATCGAAGAAGGTAAAGCCGAAGGTAAAGCCGAAGGCGAGCTAAAAGTACAAAAAGAAAATGTCTTTGGTATGTTTGCTGAAGGCTTGCCCATAGATGCTATAGTCCGCATCACGAAACTGCCACTTGCTACCATACAGGCATGGCAAAAAGAAATCTAAAACTGAACCCCTAACCTTGCCTACGTAGGCAAGTTTTTTTTATGTCCTCGTTTTTCTAAAATATAACATTACCCATAAAAAATATAACTTTTACAATTTTATGGTGTTTGTAGAGGTGTTAGCAATGTGTTAGCATTACCCAAAAATACCTCTTACCACACAAAATCTAATTTTCAAAAAAATCACAACGCCAAAAAAACATTACTATTTTTTGAGGTTTTTTATATCACTTTTCCAAGAAAACATATAAACTTTCAAATGTGAGGGCATTTGTAGGGGTGTTTTTTTTGGTTTCTGGGAGGTTTTGGGTCTTATTTGCGCAGGTAAAACAACCAAAAAACTCCTTATCACATGGAAACAAATACAAAACAACCAACACCTGTCCTTGCCTCCCCCTTCGGGGGCTTGGCTTTCCTCTCCCCTTTGGGGCTGGGGGCTTTCCTCTTTTTTGCCTTGGGACTGGGGGCTTCTTTCGCCCAAACCAAAAGCCAGCAAATCAAGCAAGGAGAAACACCCACAGGATTGCAGACCTCTGAATGGGCATCTATCCAAAAGCAAATGCAGTTGGGCAAATACAAAGCCTATCCACAACAAGCGGGAGGCTATGCCTCTGCCAACCTCGCGCATGGCTTTCAAATAGACTATGCCAAAAATGGGAACACCACCCTTACCTCCCGCGACTGCGACAAAGACTTTCGCATCGCTACCCGCTTAATAGGCATAGGCTATGAAGATGTGCAAGCCTTGCCTGCCCCGCAAAGCCTTGCCCCGCAAGAACTGCCCACAGGGAGCAAACTAACCTACGCTTGGAACACCAACCTACAAGAATGGTGGACAAACACCGAAAAAGGCTTGGAGCAGTGGTTTGCTATCCAGCAAGCCCCTGCGGGACGTGAGGCAGGCAAGCCCTTGCGTTTGCATATAGCGTTGGAAACCGATATGCAGGTAAGCCTTCAACACAACCGCCTTACCCTTACCAAAGGCAACACCACCCTTACCTACGACAAACTAAAAGTATGGGACGCTACAGGCAAGGAACTAACTGCCCTGATGTTTTATTCCCCCTTCGGGGGGCAGGGGGCTTACGCCGAACTGCAAATAGCAGACGCAAACGCCACCTACCCCCTCACGATAGACCCCACTTGGACACAGCAAGCATACCTCAAAGCCTCCAATACAGGGTCAAACGACTG
>JAAFJK010000303.1 GCA_013298105.1 Cytophagales bacterium | reverse complement strand
TTTACGCTAAACGAATAAAAGCCTGAAATATTAGGAACGAGTAGAAAATAAAGTGATAAAGATTTTGTGCGATATTTTGGGCTTAGATGAGGCGCAATAGAAGCGCGCAAACAATGAGATAGTGTTTTGTAATGATTATTGCAACAAAGTATAAGCGCAAAAGATTAACAAAATTAGCAAGTTATTTTTTACTCGTTCCTTACACTTTCTCTTTGCCTGTAATTTCATCATATTTTTGGAGATAGTCAGGGTGGTTTGTACCCATGAGCTTGTCCCAAAAATTGAAATACAAGCCGTAATTGCATTTTACAAGTTGGTGGTGCATATTGTGGTGTGTGGCGTTGTTCTGCCATTTTCCAAACCAATGCCTTGTAAAATTTTTGGGATAAACCTCATAACCCAAATGCCCTAACATATTGATTGCCAATGACAAAGTAAAGAAAATAAACAACACCAAAGGGTGCAAAGGTATAAAAAATACTATCACAATGATACCCGCTTCTATCACTGCCTCGAGAGGGTGAAAACTCATAGCCGCCCATGGGCTTGGATTGTGCGACAAATGATGTACTCGATGTACCCAATGATAGACTTTGGGGTGGTGCATCAGTCTGTGTGTCCAGTAAAAATATGTATCGTGCAGGAAAGTTACCAAGATTATAGAAAAGAAAAAATATGCCCAGCCATAATCCGAAATCTGCCCATACAGCTTTGTAAAGCCTGCTTTGGTAGCCAAGCCCACGCCTATAGCAATGGTCGCAAATATACATGCACTCACAAAGGAGTAGTATATCTCCGTTTGGTATTGCTTATTTTTGTTCAGGCGCGGCTGTATGCGCCTTGCCTGCCAATGCTTCCGCCAAAGCACATAAAAAGCCGTAAATAAGATACTTGCAAAGAGTACGTAGCGTCCAAACTGGACACCTGCCGCTATCAGCCACGTTTGGAACAGTCCAAACTGCGCTATCAAATAAGGGAAATCCATAAAAATAAGTGTTTTGGTTTTATAAATAGACTTGCCTGCCCGCCAAAAGGTTTACTTACAATACTTAAAACCTAAAAAAACATAGCTGAAGTGTATCTACAAGGGATTGAGATGTGAAAAAACTGTTAAAACACACTAATTTATGCAAATATGCACTAATTTTGAAAAAAAATAGCGCGTTCATGTTTTTCAGATATATATTTGTCGTTTTGAGTTCCCTCTGCCTTGCCTACGGGCAGGCAAGGGCGCAAGTCCTTACATTGCAGGAAGCTATCGAGATAGCACTCCAAAACAATGTGCAAGTCCGACTTGCCCAAAATGCAACTACTTTAGCCCAAAACAACAATACGCGCGGCAATGCAGGACAACTTCCTACCCTCAATCTCACAGCAGGGCAAGACAACAGCATCAACAATGTGCGCCAACAGTTTTTGAGTGGAGCTACCAACGATAGGCGGGGCGCACGCAACAATACCCTACAGGCAGGCGCAGAGGCTACTTGGACTATTTGGGACGGTAGGAGAATGTTTACTGCTCGAAATCGCCTCCAAGAAACTGTAAGAAACCAACAAATAGAAACCGAAATTCAAAAACAGCAAGTCCTTTATCAAGTCTATAGACAATACTTTTTGATACGCCAGCAAAAACAACTTTATACGCTCTATACACAAGCCGTAGAACTTTCTGCCCAACGCCTCAAAGCGGCGCAAGACAAATGGGAGGCAGGCAAGGTCGCCAAAACAGAAGTCCTCCGAGCGCAAGTAGATTTGAATGGCGATAAATCCCAGCTCATTCGCCAACAAATCCTGATGCAAGAGGCACACATCAACCTGAATATACTTTTGGGGCGTGAGGCAAACACCCTTTTTGAAACTTCAGAAACCCCTGTCTTGCCTGCCCTTACTGATGCCTTGCCTGCCCTGAAACAACAAGCAGAACAACAAAATTTAATGTTTAAGCAGTTCCAAATAACCCAAAACATCAATCAATTTCAGCTAAAAGAGCTTGAAGGCGAAAAACAACCCCAAATAGACCTTCGAATGGGTTACAATTACAGTCGATTGCAGTCGCAAGCGGGTTTTTTGTTGCGCAACCAAACGTATGGAGGGCATTTTGGGATAAGTTTGTTTTATCCTATTTTCAATGGTTATGACCTCAAAAGGAGAATCCAAAACAACCGCCTGCAAGCCAATGGACTCCAAATAGTGCGCGAGCAACTCTCTCAAACGATTTCCCAAAACCTTGCACGCGCCTACACGCGCTACCAAAGTCAGCAAGCACTTTTTTCATTGGAAGAAGAAAATATCAAAGTAGCCCAGCAAAATTTTAGCCTTTCGCAAGACCAGCAACAGTTGGGGCTTATCACTTCGCTTGAGCTTCGGACTGCCCAGCAAAATCTTACGCAAGCCCTCACGCGCCACGCCACAGCCCAGTCAGAGGTTTGGCTGAGTGTGATTGATGTGCTGTATTGGGCAGGCAAGTTGCAGTAAAATAAAACCTTCTAAATATGAGCTTCCCAATTTTTGTAGAAGAAACAACAGATTTTATGCCACAACTTGTGCGCATCATACCCATGCTGAATAATGCTACTTATTGGTATGAGCTTGCTGATTATTACAGAGAAGTCCGTAATAACTCACGCAAAGCAGAACTTGCCTACCGACAAGTAATAAAATGGCGCGATAAAAATGAGAACAATGGTTGGATATATGAAGATATAGCGGGTGTATTGAGTGACCAAGGCAAGTATAAGCAGTCCATAAAATATGCTTTGAAAGCTATAAAAATAGACCCAGATGAATACACTTTTTGGGATACATACGCTTACGCATCAGATAATCTTGGAGATTACCCCAATGCCATCAAAGCCTATTTGAAGCTCATACGCAATGGACAGTCAAATCGCCATTGCAATTATTATCAGTCTTTAGCAGACTGTTATATCAAAATTCAACAAATGGGTAAAGCCATCAAAGCCTTACACTATAGCCTTTTTCATGACCCTCAAGACGAAGACACGCTCTACAATTTGGCTTGTATGTATGCTTTGAGTGGCAAGAAAAAAGATGCGCTTACCTACCTTGAAAGTTCTTTTCAGCTTACAAAAGGTAGAAAACAACATTGGGCAAAAGAAGACCCCGACCTGCAAAGCCTTTGGCAAGACAAGGCTTTCAAAGCACTTATAAGAAAATATGCCTAAACCTAAAATACAAAAGCCAAACCTTCAGGTTTAGCTTTTATAAAAAATTATAACTATCTTAAAATCAAAAACTTATACAGTCAATCCTTTCAGACTTTCTTTGGTAAGTGGTTTGTTGATGTATTCTTTTACGTTGTCATATTTTTTTGATTTTTTTACATCACGCGAATTGATGGAGGAAGTAAGCATGACGATTTTGCAGAAATTTTTGGTGCGCTCTGTCAGATTTTCAAACTCATCGAGGAATTGGAATCCGTCCATGAGTGGCATATCAATATCTAAGAAAATCACGTCTGGCATGACAGTATTATTGCCTGCTTCAGCTATTTTTTCAGCATTTTTCAGAAATTCTATAGCACTTTTACCGCCTGTATGGGTAAAAATGTATTTGCAAATACCAGCGGATTCTATGATACGTTGATTGATGAGGTTATCAATTTCGTTGTCATCTATTAACATTACGGCATTGTAGGCGGTTTGCGTCATGTGCTGAACGGTTTAAGATTCGTAATTCTATTGCGCAAATTTGATGAATATTTTTATATAAATCAAATTTTTTCGTTTATTTATAAAAACTAAACTTGTAATATTTTCTTAACTTTGCAAATCAAACATTAAAACTGCCATAATCTTATGCCAAAAAAAGACTGGAATCCACGCAATACCAAAGTGCTTATCTTGGGCTTAGGACTCTCTGACTGGGACGACCCCGAAGACACTATAGGGCATCGTGATACTGTGTTACACGATTTTTTCAAAAAAGCGGGCGTACCTGATGCGCAAAATATTCACTTTCGAGATGAGGAAGGCGACCGCGATAGCTTGTTGGCATTTTTGCCTGACTTCTTGGCGGATTCAGACGAAGATACGCTTTTTATTTTTCACTATTCAGGGCATGGCGACTTGGTAGAAGATACGGAGTTAGCGTATGATGTGTGCTTTTGCCACCCTGAAGCCGATTCACTCACGTTGCAAGACCTTTATGAAGCTATAGAAGACAATTACAATGGCTATCATGTCTTGCTGATGGCGGATTGTTGTTATTCGGGCAATATTGCGCGTTTTGCGGCTACCATAGATTCAGAATATTACTATGCAGGCTTGACTTCTGCCCTTTCAGACAAGACTTCTACAGGTGCGTGGACTTTTACGGACTGTATCATAGAAGCATTCAGAGGCAATGCTACGCTTGATACAGACGAAAATAGCACGATTTCACTCCGCGAGCTTGCGCAATACGCCAAACAACAAATGCGCGAACAAGAAAGCCAAAAATCCGACTTTGGACATTCAGATAGCTTTGACATCGAGTTGTCCTTGGCAGTTGTTAGGAATTGATACTATGTTTAGCATTTCAGAAATTCTCCACATCACACAGGGAAAAGCCTTGCGCCTTGCCTACCCCGAAGCCACCATTTCGCATCTGTTGATAGACAGTCGAAAAGTTATCGTAGCCCAAAGCTCGCTCTTTTTTGCGATACAAGGCGAACGGCATGACGGCATTTTGTTTTTGCCTGACCTTATCCAAAAAGGCGTAAGGAATTTTATTGTATCTTCCCAAAGTCCCCTGCCCCAAAAGGGAGAAGAATTTGAGCATTGTAATATTATCCAAGTGCTTGATGTCGTGGTTGCTTTGCAGGCAATAGCGGCGGCGCATCGCGCCAAATTCAGCTATCCTGTCATAGCCATCACAGGCAGTAATGGCAAAACTATCGTAAAAGAATGGCTTTATCAACTCCTAAGTCCTGATTTTCGAATCGTTCGAAGTCCCAAAAGCTACAATTCGCAAGTGGGTGTTCCGCTCTCGGTTTGGGAAATGACTGCACAACACGATTTGGCTATATTCGAGGCAGGCATCTCGCAAATAGGCGAAATGGAAAAATTGGCGCGTATCATTCAGCCCACTGTGGGCGTTTTTACCAATCTTGGCTCTGCGCATGACGAAGGTTTTGAATCCAGAGAACAAAAATTAGCCGAAAAGTTAAAACTATTCAAAGATTGTGAGACTGTTTATTCTATTTTTCCCAAAGAAGGTTTTTTAAAAAATATCGAAGTCTTAGAAATAGAAACGCTTGAAAATCAAACGATTTTGCACCTTGCCTACCAAGCCGAAGCCTTTACGCTCAGGGTGCCTTCTATAGATGAAGCTACCATCGAGAATTACCTTACCTGCCTGCACGTACTTCTGCATTTTGGCGTACCTACAGCGGAGGTGCAGGCAAGGTTTGATAAGCTGAAGCCTGTAGCGATGCGCCTCGAGCTGAAAGAAGCCATCAATCAATGCTACCTGATAGACGACAGTTACAACAATGACCTCAGTGGCTTACAAATGGCACTGAACTTCATGAAGCTACAGCAGCAGGCAAGTAAATCTGTAGTCATACTTTCGGATATGTACGAAACGAACTTGCCTGATAGTGTGCTATATCCCGCCATTTTTCAGATGCTGAGAGAGCTGAAAGTAGATGTGCTGGTGGGCATAGGCGAGCGCATAGCAAGCCCCCTAACCCCCGAAGGGGGAATGATTAAGTATTTTTTTCCTACTACCGAAGCCTTTTTAGCAAGTCCGCTTATTACATCTTTTCACGAGGCTCTTATTTTGGTAAAAGGTTCACGAAATTTTGCGTTTGAGCAGATAGTCAAGCGTTTGCAGAAAAAAGCACACGGCACTGTGTTAGAAATCAATCTTGATGCACTTACCCACAACCTGAACTTTTATAGGAGTTTGCTGAAGCCCAAAACCAAGATAATGGCAATGGTCAAAGCGTTTGCATACGGCAGTGGAAGCGCGGAAGTGGCGCAATGGCTACAATTTCACAGGGTGGATTATTTGGGCGTGGCTTATGCAGATGAGGGCGTTTTTTTGCGCAAAAATGGCATTACATTGCCTATCATGGTGCTGAATCCCACGCCCGATAGTTTCGCGCTCTGTGCCGAATACGCCCTCGAACCCGAAATATACAGCTTCAAAATCTTAGACGAATATATCAAATTTGCTTCTAACTTGCCTGCCCACCCGTCCCCCCGCCCACCTGTTCCCCTTATCCACCTTAAACTCGATACAGGTATGCGCAGGCTTGGTTTTGAGGCAGGAGAGGTAGGCAAGTTGGCGGACATACTCCAAACCTTGCCTGCCCACGTGCGCGTAGCTTCGGTATTCAGCCACATGGCGGGCGCAGATGACTCCAGACACAACGAATTTTCACAAAGTCAAATCGCGCTTTTCAAGCAGGGAACGGCTATTTTGGAGGAAAAATTAGGGTATTCTTTTTTGAAACATTTGGCAAACTCGCCTGCCATTGTGCGTTTTCCTGAAGCGCATTTTGATATGGCACGCTTGGGTGTGGGCTTGTATGGCGTAGAGGCATCAACTCTTTTTCCGCATAGTTTGGCTACTGTCGCTACCTTCAAAACCATCATTTCACAAATAAAAAATATCAACAAAGGCGAAACCGTAGGCTATGGGCGTTGGGGAAAAGCCGAAACTGATATGACTATAGCGACTATAGCGGTAGGTTATGCCGATGGTTTTTTGAGGCGACTCAGCAGGGGGGCAGGCAAGGTAGGTATAAATGGTAAACTCGCCCCTGTATTCGGCAATGTATGTATGGATATGACTATGGTGGACATCACAGGCATACAAGCGGAGGTAGGCGATGAGGTTATCATCTTTGGCGAAGCCCCCAATCCTACCATTTTTGATATGGCAGAGGCACTTCAGACGATTCCTTATGAAGTCCTTACGCTCGTGAGCGAAAGAGTAAAAAGAGTGTTTTTTATGGCTTGAGGGCTTTGAGGCGGACTGCCATGAGTGTTATATCGTCTGTTTGTATCTCTTTGCCTTCATATCTCCAAGCCTGATGTTCTTTTTCCAAAAAATCACGTTGATTTTCGAGTGATTCATGTGCTTGACTAAGTATAGCCTCTCTCATTTTTTTGGGTCCGTACACTTTGTTTTTTTTGCCACCAAGCTGGTCTTGATAACCATCTGAACACAAATAAAGTGTGAGGTTTTGCGTTTTTTCAAAAGTAAGCGTATGCGTTTGAAACTCACGTATGCCTTCGTTTTCGTAGAGGTCTTGCCCGCCAATGCCTTTGCGGTCTGCCTTTAGCTCGTTTACTACAAGGTCTTCATTTTCAATGACATAATACACATTATTTTTTGCACCCGCAAACTCAATTTTGTTTACTTCCAATCGGTCGGTTCGGTTTGAAGTAGCTTTATGCAACACAATCAGGCTCAAGTCCATGCCATTGTTAATGTGTGTATCTTTAAAATGCAATGTTTTGCGGACTTCGGCGTGTAGCCTCCGCAATATCTTGGCGGGGTCATGGAGTTCCATGTTTATGACTATGCTGTGCAAGATTTGATTACCGAGCATAGCCATGAACGCACCCTGCACGCTATGTCCTGTGCAGTCAGCACAGACAAGAAACACACAGTTGCTGTATTTTTTGTCAGATTGTTTGACACGCTTAGATTCTAAGAAATAAAAATCGCCACTTATTTTGCCTTGATGTGGCTTGTACAAGATGAAATAATTTTCTTTGCCAAACGTTTCTGCAAACTCAATGGAGGTAGGCAAGATAGCATCTTGCACCATCAGTGCGGCATCTATGCTTTCGGTTATTTCCTTGTTTTTCTCAGCAAGTTCGTCATTGATGGCTTGTATTTCTTCTTGCTGTTGTTTGAGTTCTTCATTGATAGACTCCAGATTGTCGCGTTGCTGTAGTATTTCTTCGTTTTGTTGATGGAGTTCTTCGTTTTTTTCTAAGATGTCAATGGTTTGTTTATCTACTTCGGCTTGTAGTTTTAGTTTTTGGGCTTCGAGATAGCGGATTCTTTGCCTAAATGCCAAAGCTACCAAACCCACAAAAAGGAGGATAAACAAAATCCTTGCCCACCACGTTTCGTACCACGCAGGCAAGATGCTGAACTGTAGCAAAACTACTTCGTCAGACCATACGCCATCTTGATTACTTGCCTGCACCCTGAGCGTATAGTAGCCTGCAGGCAAGTTCGTATAAGTGATGATGTTGCGTGTGCCATGCAGTACCCAATGCTGATTGTAGCCTTCGAGCTTTACTCTAAATTTGTTTTGGGTAGGCAAGTTATAATCTGTGCTGGCTAAGGTAAACTCTATATCGTTGTCAAAGCGACTGAAATAGCACTTTTTGCCCAAAACCATGAGCGAATCAGCGTTTAGGCTTCGTTCGTTTACTTCTATGTGTGTAAGCAAAACGCGGGGTTTGTAGGTATTAAAGGCGATTTTTTCGGGGCTGAAGCGTACAAAACCTTTGGTTGTACCGACATAAAAATTGTTTTTAGCATCTTGATAGCCCATCGTGAGTTCGTCATTCGGTAGCCCATCATGGGTAGTAAGTACAAGCAAAACGCGCTCTTTTTGTGTATCAAATTTTGCCAAACCGCGCCCAGTGAGTAGCCAAAGATAGCCTTGCGTATCTTCCAAAATACCGTTTATATTTTCATTCGGAATGCCATGTTTGGTGCTGTATGTTTTCCAAGTCATTTTTTCAGGATTGAGCAAGCTCAATCCATTCGCAGTACCTGCCCAGATACGCCCCTTTGAGTCCAGCTTCATGGCGAGTATGGTCGTACTTTTCAGGCTATCGGGGTGGTTTTTGGGAAAGAAAAAATGTTCGTGGTGGAAGTTGGTTGGATTAAATAGCTCAAACCGCTCTTCGCGGTCGTGTCCTACCCAAAACTTCCCCTCAGTTGTACGCAAGTAAGACCTTGACAATGCCCAATATTGTGATTTTTCTTTAGGGATAGGCTTGCCTGCCTTTGCTTGCGCTTGGGCGTAGTCGTGGTAGGCAAGGGCTTTCTCGGTTTTTAGGTCTATGTATCCCTTTCCACTGCCCCAATCAAACTCCCAAACTTTGTCTTCGCTTTCATCATAATAGAGCGCGGAAACCCATGTCATGGGTTGGTTAAATTCTTCTTTGTCTTTGTAGTATTTTAGGCAGTAGCTTTTGCGGGTTTGGGGGTTATATTTGAAAGTTCCCAAGCCCCATGTGCCTACAAGTAGGTTGCCTTTGCTGTCTTCTGCCAGTGCCGATACGCGCCTCACTTCAGCTTGCCTGCCGTCCCGCGTAAAGTACAGAGGGCAATATCTGAAACGGTTTTCGGTAGCTATGTATTCATGCAAACCCATAGCTGTACCCACAAAAAGTTTGTCTTGCTTCGTGCGCAAAAAGCACAATATATCGTTGTTGCGGAGTGTATTTGTATCGCGTGGTATAGCCGCGAATGTTTCAAATTTTTGGCGATAAGGTGCGTATTTATATACGCCATTGCCTGTAGTAGATATCCAAACACAGCCCGATTTGTCAGTAAAAATACCAATACAAGAGCCATATCCGCGAAAACTTTTGGGGTTTGAGGGGTTGTGATACCATACCTCTTTTTTGGCGAAGCCATAGCGCACCACGCGCCCGAACCTATCGGGCGTATGTCGGGCATTTTCGGCGTGTTCTGCCTCCAAATCCACTACTATCACATCTCCTGTGCCGTACAGCCCTATGTAAAGTAAGTTTTTTTGCTTATCGATGTGCAATGCCTTTATAGTAGCATAGCTATTGTGTTTGGCGAGGCGGATATTTTTGCCTTCCTCTACCCATTGCGGGTAGAAATAAAGCCGTTTGGTCTTGGGCGAAAAACAAGCCACCTTGCCTGCCTGATCGCCTGTCCAAATATTACCCTCACGGTCTATAGCAGTAGCATTTGCACCTATGTAGGCTATAAAGTCTGTAGCTTGAAGGGGTTGTTGTTTATATTGTTGGTGTTCTTCAGGAGTGATGCCTATGATGTCAGTCGTATCTTTGATGGCAGGATTATGCAGGAGATTTTCTGTAGTATGTGTTTTCAGGTCATTGTGTGCAAATCCAAAATAGACTTCTCCTTTGTCATCTTCCCAAAAATTGCCACTTGCGCCTTGATTTTTAGAAGTTTTATTGGGCAACCATGGAAAAGTGCAGTTCACTAATTTGAACTGACTTTCTGAAGAGGCTAAATACATCACATTTCCTTTCTCACAATAACAATGTACCCAAATTCTATCTTTGCTGTCTGCCCAAATTCGTGAGATTTCGGCATCTATGGCTCCCAAATATTTGCAATCTTTGTTTTTTTTGGAAGGATAATGCGTGAACTGTCCTGTAGGCAAGTGCAGTTTATTCACGCCTTTCATAGTGAGTATCCAAAGATTGCGTTTGGAGTCGCTTGTGATGCTTACTATGTGATTGTCGAGGAGGGAGTTGGCGTTGTCGGGGTTGTTTTTATAGGTTTGGAAAGTGTAGCCATCATATCTACTGAGTCCGTTGGTAGTACCAAACCAGATGTAGCCCTGCGCGTCTTGGTGCATGGCGTGGACATCATTTTGGGCAAGTCCATCTGCGCTCGTAAAGTTCTCAAAAGCAGGGACGTTATTTTGTGCCTTGCCTACCCACGCGACTGCAAAGGCTATCAAGGTAAGTAGAAAGTGTTTGCGCATGGGATTTATACAAATTTTACTTTTATGCCTATGACAGTGATGTCGTCTATTTGGTGTGGGTCGGGCGAGGCACTTTTCCAATCGAGATGTGTTTGCCAAAGCGTTTCTTTTTGGTTAGCCATAGCCTCTTTTGTGTTGTCAAGTAGGATTTTTTGTAAGCCTTTTTTGCCCATTTTTTTGTTTTTTTCTCCTCCGAATTGGTCTTGGTAGCCGTCTGTCCAAAAATAAACAGTTACTTCTTGGTTAGCCATTTGTAAGCTATCTTTGTCAAATATACGTTCTCTTTCATCTTTGCCTGCTATGCCGTATCTACTGGCTATGAAGTCTTTGGTGGTAGTTTCTTCTCCCTTTGGCACTACATATACATCATTTTTTGCACCTGAGTAAGTCAAGTGTGTGATTTGCAAGATGTCTTTAGGTTGGTCTTTAGTTTTATGAAAAATAACAAGACTTGCGTCCATACCTGCGGTGGCGTTTGTAACGTCATAATGCAGTGCGCGGCGCATTTCGGCATGGAGTTGCTTGAGTATTTCGTCAGGCTCATGGTGGTTTTGGTTGTGGACTACTTCGTGCAAAAGTTCACTGCCGAGCATACTCACGAGTGCGCCCGATATGCCATGCCCTGTGCAGTCTGCACAGACAAAATAAAGTTTGTCTTCTTTCTCCTCTACCCAATAAAAGTCGCCACTTACCCAATCTTCATTTTCGCTGTGGGGTTTGTAGAGTACAAAATAGTTGTTTTTTCCAAAGGCATTTGCCAAGTCATCTTTGCTGGGAAGCATCGCTTTTTGTATGATTTTGGCATCATTGATATTTTTTTCTATTTCATTTTTTTGATAAGCTATTACATCATTGGTAGCGCGTAGTTCTTCTTGTTGTTCTTCTATTTTTTCCAAAAGTTTTTTCAGATGTTCATTTCGTTTCATCTGTTGCCTTGATATAAAAAAGTAAAAAAGGCTCACGATAAGCAACACAAGACTTACTACTGCCGAACCCCACAAAAGGTATTGATTGCGTTGCAAAAAGTCTTCTTGCATATTGGCAAGTCGCTTGAGCATCACGAGTTCGCGCTCTGTAGTTTCTTTGAGTTTTTGGTAAGCCTCCAAGTTCTTTTTTAGTTGTGCCTCAAGCTCGCGTATCTGTTCCCTAATTTTTTCTTTTTCAGGTTCAGGCATATCAGGATTGTCCTTGAGTTTTTGGGTGATTCGTTGTATCTCGGCTTGTATGGCTTGTGTATTTTCGGTAGTCATTTCTTGCTCTTTGAGGAGGCGTGCTGTGAGATTTTGTATATCTGAATGGATTGCCAAATCGCTTTTTTCGGGTACAAATGATTCTTTGTATTTTTTGCTTTCTATTTTCTTCAATTCTTTATTATCTTCTTTTTCTTGGGCTTTTGCGTCCTCTTTAGGCACTGTTTGGGCAGGCAAGTTTTCTTCGAGTGCCTTGGCTTGTGCTTCAGTTTCTTTGAGTTTGCGTTTGGCTTTTTCTTTGCTTTCTTTGATGTCGAGGTTTATGA
>JAAFJK010000518.1 GCA_013298105.1 Cytophagales bacterium | reverse complement strand
CGAAAACATATTTCATAACCTATCAAATTTGGTACAAAGATAGGCAGTTAAAAAAACATTCTCCAAATCGGTATGTTTTTTTTGTATTAAATTAAAGTAAAACGCCTTGCCTGCCCAAACAAATTAGGTTGTTTGACAATTTTTGTGGAGAAAGGCAATCCCAATCAATATTGTACTTGTAAAAAATTGATAATCAAATCTATAAGATTTTCAAGACCTTATAGATTTAAGCTCTCCACAAAAAATGTCAGAGAACCACAAATTAACGCTTTAGGTAGGTATTCAATAGTTGAATAGCCTCTTTGTTGCCTATTTCTTTGGCAATCGTAAGCGGGCTTTTGTTCGATTCTACCTCGTTTATATCAGGCAAAGCCCCATTTTCTAAAAGATACGCCAACATCTCTATATGATTGCAACGTATGCTTTCTATCAGTGCGCTTGTCAAAAATTCGGGGTGCTGATAGTTTAGGTCGATGCCCATCTTGATGTGGTATCTGACTAAATTGAAGTCGTTGCTCTGCACGCCTTGAAACATATCTTTCCAATCTCCGCCCATAGTGGTTGTTTTTTAAATACAAAAATAGTATTTTCTTGCAATAAACCAAAAATTGCTGTAAATTGCCCTTATTTTTATTTCTTGTTGAGTTACTGAGTTATTGGTACAAAATCAACTTTCAACGCTCAACTTTCAACAAATCAATTACCATGAAACTCCTCAAAGTAGCCGCAGGCGTAGTCAATCAAACCCCTTTAGATTGGGACGGCAATCAAAAGCGCATCTTGGGCGCGATAGCTGAAGCGCGTAGGCAAGGCGCGAGTATTTTGTGCTTGCCCGAAATGTGTATCACAGGCTATGGCTGTGAAGATGCTTTTTACGCGCCTTTTGTCCACGAAACCGCCTTGCAAGTTCTGCTCGAAATCGTCCCTGAAACGACAGGCATGATTGTTTCGGTAGGTTTGCCCTTAGTGATGCAAAACAAAATTTTCAATACGGCTTGCCTGATGGTTGATGGCAAAATCGTGGGTTTTGTAGCCAAACGTTTTTTGGCAGGCGATGGAATCCATTATGAACCACGTTGGTTTATGCCTTGGAAAGCGGGACAACGCGGTTGGATAGAAATCAATGAAGAACGCTATCCTGTAGGCGATTTTTATTTTGAGATTGGAGGCGTAAAAATTGGCTTCGAGATTTGTGAAGACGCTTGGGTGGCAAACAGACCTGGACGCGACCATTATTTGAATGGAGTAGATTTAATTCTTAATCCTTCTGCAAGTCATTTTGCTTTTGGGAAAATCAATATTCGCAAACGCTTTGTGCTTGAGGGTTCGAGGGCGTTTGGCGTGGGCTATATTTATTCAAATCTTTTGGGCAATGAAGCAGGACGCGCTATTTATGATGGAGGGGCTTTGATTGCTTCGGCAGGCGAGCTGTTGGCGGTAGGCGAGCGACTTTCGTTTGCAGAATATAGCGTAACGACTGCGGTTATAGACTTGGAAATGAACCGTATGGCGCAACTCATGAGTCGCGCTCCGTTTGAACGCGCCTCTACAGAAGAAGCAGGCATAGAAATTCCGTTTACTTATCCACAGCTCAAGCCCATGATGCAAAAACCGCAATTGGAGGCTTGGGAGGAAAGCAAACACCACAAAGAAGAAGAATTTGGGCGTGCTTTGACGTTGGGACTTTTTGACTATATGCGCAAAAGTCGCTCTAATGGTTTTGTAATTTCGCTTAGTGGTGGTGCGGATTCTGCCGCCCTTGCCTGCCTGACACGCATGATGATAGAGTTGGGGATAGACAGCGTAGGCGAGGCGCAATTCAGGGAAAAACTTGCCTACCTCAAAGACTTGCCTACCAACTTAGATGAACTTACTGCCCGCCTCCTCACTACAGCCTATCAACCCAGCGATAATAGTGGAGATGTAACCCAAAACGCGGCGGAAAAATTGGCTTCTTACCTACACGCAGAGCATTTTGAGTTGTATGTAGGCGAGATTGTGAAAAATTATACAAGCATTGTAGAAAAAAGCCTTCAGCGCAGTCTGACGTGGGAAAAAGATGATGTGGCTTTGCAAAATATTCAGGCAAGGGTTCGCGCCCCAAGCGTTTGGATGCTCGCTAATATCAAAAATGCCTTGCTTCTTTCTACCAGCAATCGCTCTGAAGCGGCGGTAGGTTATGCCACGATGGACGGAGATACGGCAGGCGGTTTGAGTCCGATTGCAGGTATTGACAAGGCATTTTTGCGTCATTGGTTGCGTTGGTTGGAGAAAACAGGTTGCCAATTCAAAGACCACGTTTATACAATTCCTGCCCTTTCCTACATCAATGACCAACAACCGACTGCCGAGCTAAGACCGCAGGAAAGCAAACAAACTGATGAGGCGGATTTGATGCCCTACGATTTGCTTGATGAAATCGAGGAGTCTGCCATACGCGACAAGAAAAACCCGATAGCGTGTTTTGAGTTGATGAGCGCGAAATTTCCGAAATATTCTGCCACGCAACTCAAGGAATGGATTGCTAAATTTTTCAGGCTTTGGAGCAGAAACCAATGGAAACGTGAGCGTTACGCGCCTTCGTTCCATCTTGATGACAAAAACCTTGACCCCAAAACGTGGTGTAGGTTTCCAATTCTTTCAGGTGGTTTTGAGCGCGAACTGAAGGCTTTGAAGGATTTTCCTGTATAGGTTTTTCTTGCCTGCTTGTGCGTGTGTGTGGGCAGGCAAGATATTTTGTATTTCCTTTTTTTATCGTATCTTTGCCTAAAAAATAGTGATATGGCGCGTTTTGTTAATCCTTTTACAGATTTTGGCTTTAAGAAGTTGTTTGGCGAAGAGGCAAACAAAGATTTACTCATGGACTTTTTGAATAGTCTTTTGCCTAAAAAACATCAAATCAAAGACTTGCGTTTCAAAAAAAATGAACGTTTGGGTGCTACAGGCATAGACAGAAAAGCTATCTTTGATATTTTTTGTGAATCTTTGGAAGGTGAGCAATTTATTGTAGAATTGCAAAAAGCAAAACAAAACTTCTTTATAGACCGCAGTATTTATTATGCAAGTTTTCCTATCCAACAACAAGCCCCACGTGGCGAATGGGATTATCATTTGAAAGCGGTTTATTGCATAGGAATTTTAGATTTCAAATTTGACGAGTTGCCCAAAAACGATCTAAAATATATGCACCGCGTTATGCTCACAGAACTCGAAACACAAGACGTATTTTATGATAAATTGTGTTTTATCTATTTGGAAATGCCCAAATTTCAAAAAGATATTCCTGAGCTAAAAGACCGAAAGGACAAATGGTTGTACTTCATCAAAAACTTAGATAACTTACAAGCCATTCCTAAAATATTTAGCAAAGATGCGTCTTTTGAAAAAGCCTTTGATGAAGCTGAAATAGCCAAATTTAACCGCAAACAACAAAATCAATACGAGAAAAGTTTGAAGTATTATCGAGATTTGAAGAACGTTACAGATACGGCTTTTTTTGAAGGAAAAGAAGAGGGCATAGAAGAAGGCTTTGAAAAAGGTTTTGAGGAGGGAGTGGAAAAAGGAATAGAAAAAGGTAAAGATGCGCAAAACTATGAAAATGCCAAAAAAATGAAGGCATTACAAGTAGATTATGCTATAATAAGCAAAGTTACAGGATTGTCAATAGAAGAAATAGAGGAAATATAGTTTACCTTGCCTGCCAATACAACGAACAGGGCTATGTCAAAAAAATCTATGACCCTACAGGCGCAAACAGCGAAGAAGTCCTTTATGGGTATAGCTGTCCATAAGGAATGAAAATAAAATAACATGATAATTTCACTCACGCGAAGCCACGCTGTAAGCGTCTGTTGGTATTGCTTAACCGCGTGATAACAGACGCTTACAGCGTGGCTAAATATGCTCAAGTTATTTTTTACTCGTTCCTTTGCCACGTTTGGTGTCCCACCAAACATTATTTTGCACACAAATTCAAAATTGTACAGCAGTCTTAATTTTTGTCAAGGCTTTTTAGGCTTCAGCGTATCTTGGCGTCTCTCGATTTCTTTTTTTATTCTCTCCTCCTGAAAAATCTTGATAAATTCAAGCCCACGCGGGATATATTGGCTGTCGTAGGTTTGGTGTTCGCCTG
>JAAFJK010000105.1 GCA_013298105.1 Cytophagales bacterium | reverse complement strand
CATAAAAAAATAAATAAAAAATAATTTAAAGAAAATACACAAAAAAACAGGTAAAAAATGACTTTTTATAGTCAAAATTAACTATATAAAAACAAACAAAAACATCTTTTAAGCACTAAAAAATAACATACATATACCAAATAGTAGCTAAAACGCATAAAAAGCATAGTCAATTTTTGCTATTGCAAGATAGAGTAAACCTATATATATTTGCACACATTCGACAAAATGACTTCATAAAACACCCATAAACTCCTCAAAAAGGCTTTATGGGTAATCTTACCTTAAAAAAAGCAAACCATGAAAAAATATGTATCTTTCTTTCTGCTATGTATCATAGCTTTACTACATCCCTATCAGCTCTATGCCCAAAAAGGGTATGGGGTTACGAACGTGGGCGGGGCAAACAATGTGGGTGTTATCTTTGAATATGACCCTGCTACCAATGTCTATACTAAAAAAATAGACTTGAGCAGTGCTATAGGGGCTTCACCTTTGGGTGCTATGGCTCCCTTCAATGGTAAACTTTATGGGACGACAACAGTAGGCGGGGCAAATAATGCTGGTGTTATCTATGAATATGACCCCAGTGCGAATATCTATACCAAAAAGATAGATTTGAGCAGTGCTTCAGGAAGTTTTGCTGTAGGTCGTTTGATACAATATGGCAGTAAATTTTTTGGTATGACACAAACGGGGGGCGCAAACAATGTAGGCGTAATTTTTGAATACGACCCTGCTACCAATGCCTATGCCAAAAAAATAGATTTGAGCAGTACTATAGGAAGTCTGCCTCAAGGTTCACTGACTGTCTTTGGCACTAAACTCTATGGTCTTACCCAAACAGGTGGGGCAAATAATGTGGGCGTTATCTTTGAGTATGACCCCGCTACCAATGTCTATGCCAAAAAGATTGATTTGAGTACTGCCAACGGCAACGGACCCGTCAATGGGCTTACGCTTTTTGGGACTAAATTTTATGGCTCGACATTGTATGGCGATACAGGCAATCATGGTGTTATCTTTGAGTGGGACCCCAGCACGAATGTCTATACAAAAAAAATAGACATGGATATAACAACTACAGGACGACACCCCTCTATTTCTTTCAGTATTTTTGGCAGTAAAATGTACGCTGGGACATGGTATGGTGGCGTGGGTGATAGAGGTACTCTCTTTGAGTATGACCCCAGCACGAATGTTTTTGTCAAAGAGATTGATTTGAGTTCCGCGAATTGTACTACTATTGCAGGGGATTTCGCGCTGTCTTTGACAAATAAATTTTATGGTACTACTTTTCAGGGGGGCGCAAATAACTTAGGAGCAATCTTTGAATATGACCCTGTTACCAATGTCTTTGTCAAAAAGATTGATTTTTCAAGTGCTATAGGTGGTGGTGGGGCTTTTCTTACGTTTTTTACACCCACTTCTGCGCTTGGGTATATAACAAATCAAGGTAGCAATACGGTATCTGTTTTTAACACTACAGACAATACAGTGGTGACCACTATCCCTGTAGGTACAAATCCTGTAGGCGTAGCAGTCAATCCCACAAGTACACGTACTTATATCACTAATCAAGGGGCAGGCACAGTGTCCATCATCAATAATGCCACTAATACAGTATTGACGACTGTTGCTGTGGGTACGAATCCATCAGCGGTATTGGTAAGTCCAGATGGTGGTAGAGTATATGTAGCAAATGAAGTAAGCAATACGATATCTGTTATCAACACAACCACCAATACTGTAGTGGCTACTATTTCTGTGGGTCTGCTTCCGAATGGACAGATGGGAGTTAGTCCAGATGGTTTGCGCTTATATGTCGCCAATTACAATGCCAATACTGTTTCAGTGATTAATACAGCCACCAATGCTGTCATAGCCACTGTACCAGTAGGTACAAATCCTGCTACTGTTGTTGTAAGTCCTGATGGCAATAAAGTCTATGTAGGCAATTATGGTACGAATACAGTGTCTGTTATCAATGCCAACACAAACACTGTTACCAATACCATTGTAGTAGGCAATGCACCACAAGGTATGTGTATTTTGCCGAATGGCACTAAGCTATATACTGCCAATAGAAATAGTAACAGTGTATCGGTTATCAACACCACTACAGAAACTGTTACCAATACGATAACTATCGGCAATACACCGCGATGCATATCTGTAACATCTGATGGCACTACTTTGTATGCAACTAATCAGCTGTCAAGTAATGTATCTGTACTTAGTGTCGCTACAGAAACAATCATTACAAATTTCACTGTTGGTAGTAATCCTTTTGCTTTGGGCAATAGTTTGCCCCTTACCTACCCCACGACAGTAGGCGCGACTGTAAGCACTTTAAGCGGGTTTTCAACCACTACTGCCTTGCCTTCTACTTCGCAAAACTTCCATGTGGCAGGCACGAACTTGACTGCTAATGCTATCCTCAGTCTTTCCACTACAGACTGGGAACTTTCTACAGATAATACTACTTTTAGTGCCTCTTTGAACCTTGCACAAAGCGGTGGATTTTTGAGTGGTCAGCCTGTGCAGGTGTTTGTACGCTTGAAGGGAGGCTTGAGTGCGGGTACTAAAACAGCCACACTTACCATATCGAGTGCAGGGGCAGTAAGTAAAACAGTGGCTTTGAGTGGTGGCGTGGGTTATTTGGCTTACGTGCCAAGTTACGCCACTGACAATGCTTTTGTATTGAATACAGCTACTTATGCTTCTGTTGCTACTTTTGGTATCACAAAAAGTACAGGTGTTGCAGTTAATTCAAATAGTACGCGTGCTTACATGACAAATTATGATCTTAATAACTTATCGGTTATCAATACATCAACCAACGCAATTATAGCTACTATAGGTGTAGGCTCACGACCTCTTGGGGTAGCGGTTTCCCCTGATGGAAGTCGTGTTTATACTACAAACAATAATGGAAGCAGTGTTTCTGTAGTAAATGCCTTGACTAATACCTTTATAATGAATATTGCTGTAGGTGCCAATCCAGTGTGTATAGCCTTGACACCAGATGGATTGTTGGCTTATGTAGCCAATGAAGGAAGTAATACATTGTCTGTTATCAATACAGCAACCAATACAGTTATAAACACCATTTTAGTAGGCACTCAACCTTTGGGTGTGGCAATAACAGCAGATGGTACAAAAGTATATGTAACGCATACGGTTTCAAATGATGTATATGTTATCAATACTGCTACAAATGCTGTGATAACTACTATAAATGTAGGAAATTCTCCCAGAGGTGTTGCCATAACAGGGAACAATGCGTATGTGGTTAATAATAATACAAGCAATGTTTCTGTAATCAATGTCCTCACAAATACAGTTGTAGCAACTATAAATATATTGGGAGGGGCTCAAGGTGTTTCTATAACACCTGATGGTTCAAAAGTTTTGGTAGCCAATAATACTAGTATTTCTTTTATTGATGTTGCAACAAACACAGTATTAGCTACTACAGCTGTTGGAACTGACACGAATGCCTTTGGCAATATGATGCCCCTTACCTACCCCACGACAGTAGGCGCGACTGTAAGGACTTTAACTGGTTTTTCCACATCAGTAAATAGTGCCACACCCTCTACTTCGCAAAACTTCCATGTGGCAGGCACGAACTTGACTGCCTCTGCTACCTTAAGTCTTTCTACCGCAGATTGGGAACTTTCTACAGATAATACTACTTTTAGTGCCTCTTTGAACCTTACCCAAAGCGGTGGTTTCTTGAGCAGTCAGCCTGTGCAGGTGTTTGTACGCTTGAAGGGAGGCTTGAGTGCGGGTACTAAAACTGCCACTTTGACTATCTCAAGTGCGG
>JAAFJK010000250.1 GCA_013298105.1 Cytophagales bacterium | reverse complement strand
CTACGTAGAGTTAAGTTCGCCATTGAGGGCTTGCATCTCGGCTGATTTTTTTTCTACTTCTTGGTTAGTTTGCGCCAACTGCGTACTGATTTTCTTTTGCACCCTGTTTTGTCTGATGATTTGTACCAAAAAGAACGCCATAGCCACGATAACCATTCCCACGCCTATAAACAGCCAACGGTATATAGTTTCGCGCTCATCTCGTATTTTTTTGTCCTTTTCTCTTTCTTCAGCTTCGTGTTGGCTCTCAAGTACCCGCATTTTATTGAGTGTTTCTGTGAGATTGGCATCTTGTCCTTCCATTTTGAGGCGGTAGTATCTTAAGGCTTCTTCAGGTCTTTTCTTTTTGGCAAGTACACTTGCCAAACCTTCATAAGTAGCAAGCATATCTGTTTTGATTTTTTTGTCCTCGAAAATATCGAGTGAAGCCTTGTAATAATATTCAGCACTGTCAAGCATTTGCCGTTGCTCATAGATTTTACCCAAATAATTATAGACATAAGTATGCGAACTGAAGTCCTGCAATTCTACTTTGAGTATTTGCGACTTTTTGAGGTAAGAAGTCGCACTGTTCCAGTCTTTTTGTGTAGCTAATATTTCGCCTTTGGTACTATAAAAAGTAGAAAGTTGGCTTTTTTTTGCTTCGTCATTCAGGCAAAGTGCGATGGCTCTATCCACATAATATACGGCACTGTCAAGGTGTTGATTGAGTTGGTTATAGGAGTCGGCAATGTTATTATAGACAGTTTCAATTCTATTTTTATTGCCAGACTTGAGGCGAATATTCAGTGATTTTTTAAAATAAGCGATAGACCTGTCATAAATATGCAATCCACTGCCGTATATTATTCCAAAATCATTGTACGCACCTGCTTCTAAGTTAGCATCTTGTAGCTTTTTGGCAATCTCAAGACGTTTTGAAGCAACTTCTATACATTTGTCAAAGTTACCTGTATTGCGATAGTACGTAAAATAGTTCCCATAAGCTATATATTCATGGCGTGGTACGCGGAGGGTTTGTGCCAAGTCCATTGCTTCGTCTGTATATTTTTTAAAGTCCACCAAATTACTTCTATTCAAGCCCGCCAAACGATTGAGAATCAATAACCTGTTGGTATCTTGTCTGGTTTTTTTCAATAAAGTGAGTAAGCTATCAATTTGTTCCTGTTGTCGCTTTTTTTGGGCAAACACAGTTACAGAAGAACAACCAAATAGAATTAAAAAAACAAGAAGGGCGCGGTAAAACATACGTTTTTTATAAATTTACACAATGTATAGCAAATATAATGACAAGTTTTTGATTTACCAAATTTTACAAATTTATTTGCGCAAAAGTGCTTTGCGCATTTTGCTAAAAAATTCGGGCGTTACGCCTATGTAAGCGGCTATTTGTTTTTGTGGCAAACATTGGATAAGCGTAGGGTAGCGTTTGCAAAAGAGCGCGTAGCGGTCTTGGGCAGGCAAGCTCAGGTTATCGAGCAGGCGTTGGCGACTTGCTACCAATGAGTTTTCGGTAATGATTCTAAAAAAGCGTTCAAATTTTGGAATATCCACATAGAGTTGTTCCTGCTTTTGCTTGGACAGCAACAATACCTCTGTGTCTTCGATAGCATCTACAAAAAGATTGCCTGCCTCTTGCGAAAGCAAACTGTACATATCGGCTACCCACCAATCTGGAGGCGCGAATTGCAAAATATGTTCAAAACCATTCGTATCTATGTTGTAAGCTCTGAGGCAACCTGACACTACAAAAGCCGAATGTTTGCAAATCTCACCTTCCCGCAACCAAAATTGTTTGCGTTTGATTTTTTGACTTGTCAGCAACGACAAGAAGTGGCTCTCCTCGCCTGCCTCAAGGCTGATGTGTTTGGCGATATTCTCTAAAATGTGCATACAGACAGTTTTTTATTCATTTTCCACTATTTTCACTTCTTCAGGCGAGAGGTCATAAAGCGCGTACACAAACACATCTATTTCATTTTCAAGGGTTTGGATAGCATTTAAAGATTTTTGTGCATTCGTTTTTTCGTCCTCAAAAAACGCTTTCCATTCTTTTTGTTGTTTGAGTGGGATTTTGATTTTGTGCTTTTCCAATTCTTTGAAAAAACCATTCCAATCCAATTCATACCAATTTTCAAGTTTTCGACTAAACTCTTTCATGCCAAAATTTCCCTCAAGTGTGCCTAAAAGCCCTTGTCTGTCTTTATGCAGTTGGGCGTGGTAGGCAAGGATTTTATCTACTCTGTCTATAAAAACCCGTTGTTCTTTTAGGGTTATCTCTTTGATAGGCAGGTTTTTACAATTTTCAATCAAAATTTTATTGAAAATATCTTTCTCGACATCTGTAAATTTATATTTGTGTATGAAATTCAACAAATAGCTGTTGATGATAGCAAGTAAATACTTCACATGAAAAGTAGTATCTTTAGGCAAAATGCTAAAACCTATTTGCGTAAAATACAGTGGTTTATCAGTATAACCCGCATAAATGCGTGGTGGCTTGCCTGATAAAATTTGCCTAACGACAATACGTGGTTCAGTAAAAAACTTTTCTTCACGTTTTGCACCAAGCCAATCGCCATATTTGATGTATTCCTCGATTTGTTCAGAAATATGATAGCGCAAAATATGCTCGCCTGCAATGAGCGGTTTATAGGTGTTGTCTAAGGCTTTAGGCGCGTGAAATGCTCTGTTTTTGATGGTATCTTCGCTGTGTCCTTTGTATTTGTCATAAGGTGTAATGCCTAAACTGAAATAAGCTATATCTCCTAAAGAAACAGTATTGTTAAAACATTTTTTGATGACAGATTGCTTTTCATCATTTGCATAAATGTTGAAAGTCGTGAATTTACCATTCCAATTTACTTTTTTAAAGATTTTCCATTGTGTTTGTTCATTGGCTTCTACTTTGTCAATTTTGGCATGAGCAGGAAAAACCAATGCCTTTGCTTCAGTAAAATTAACGCCTTTTCGATATTTGAAGGTGATTGTTTCTACATTTGCTTCCTCAAAAACGTCAGAAGGAAGTTTTACTATTTGCTCAATTCCTTGCAAAAGTTTGAGCCTTATTTTCAGATATGATGAATTGACTAACAAAGAATTTGGCACAATAAAAGACAAAATACCTTTATTGGACAGTAAAGACAAACCGCGTTCTATGAAGATTGAATACAAGTTGATGCGATTTTCAGCAGTTTCATAATGTTTGAAGAAAAAATCAACAAAAGATTTTTCTATAGTTTTTATATCTACATACGGCGGATTGCCCACCACCAACGTAAAACCGCCTTTTTTCATCACTTTTGGAAATTCCTTAACCCAATCGAAGGCAAGTGCATCTATAGAAGCATCATCAATCAAAGAATTGCCCCGTTTGATATTATTGCTCAAATCATTCAGTTTGCGCTTGCCTTCTGCTATCCTGAGCCAAAGCGAAAGTTTGGTTATCGCTACACTTTCTGCATTGATGTCCACCCCGAAAATATTGTTTTCCAATATCTTGTGTCGTATATCCGACTCTATGCGTGTTTGTGTTAGGTAAGATTCGAGGGCATCTATGCGTTTGTGTTCTTCTATAAAAAAGTTTAGGACTTGGTTCAAAAACGCGCCACTACCACACGCAGGGTCGAGGACTGTAACAGTCAAAAGCCAATTTCTATAGCTTTGCACCTTGCCTACCGTAAGATTTTCCCAATCCAATTCGGTTTGTTTTTCAGCACAGAGCTTGCCTAAAGTTTCCCCAATAATGTAGTTCGTGATGTAAAGCGGTGTGTAAAAAATACCATCAAGTTTGCGCTTATTTTGGGTAGGTAAGGGCGTTCCCTGCGTGTGGGAGGCAAGGAGTTGTTGCATGGCATCTGTTTCTTTCAAACTATGCTCAAAAATATGCCCCAATACATTCACATCTATATCCGTTTCAAAATCGTATTTACAGAGATTGAGGGCATAGTTCGAGAAAATCGTATCTGTAATTTGCAACTTATCCGCTATAGCATCAGGCGCGAAAAGTCCGCCATTGTAGCCAAAAATATCGTATTTTTCGCTTTTAAAACCTTTATTGATGAACCCAAAATGTTTGACAAATAGTTGGTAAAGCGGTTTATCCTCACCTTCCTGTTTTGCTCGCGTACATTCTTCCAAAATCAAATACAAATAATTCGCGGGCAAAAGCACGCGGTCTTGCGCAAAACACATAAACACAATTTTATCTGCAATGCGTTGTGCTTTTTCGAACAATACAAGTGGTGCGATTTTTTTATTCAGCCCCACAAGGTCATAAAAAAGCATATCTTTGAACTGTTTGAAGTCGTTGTAAAACTTCATTGTGATTTCTTGCCTGTGCAAAATAGACCTTTGGCGCATTTCGGTAGGCAAGTCTTTCAACAAATTTTCCGCCTTGAGTATCACATACAAAGACGTAAATCGCTCAAATTCAAGCGTAAACAAATCAAATTCTTCAAATTCTGTTTGATTTTCTACATAAAATCGCAAATGCCTGAAATTAGAAATTATCACATATTTGCAACCCGCGTGCTGTGTCATATAACCAAAAGCCTGCCCCACGACTGTATTCAAATCTACGGTTTTAGGTGATTTTAATTCAATCACGCCCAGCGTTATATCGCCTTTGATGATGCCAGCATCAACTTTTTGGTTATTTTTGGGATTTTTCAGTTCGGGGATAAGATTTGCCTCCAACGTGGGGTGCGCAGGCAAGACATAGCCAAAAATATCTACAAACAAAGCCCGCAAAAAGCCTTCTTGGTATTGTTCTTCTTTGATTTTCAAAAGCTCTTTCTGCACTTTCTTGTTGAGAAAATGCGCCTCAAACTTAGCAAAAGCGTCTTGAATTTCGCCCTTGCCTACCGCGTTGAGGTATTGGCGTAAAATAGTTTTTTGAAAAAGCCCCATTTTGATTTACGATTTTAGATTTTAGCTTTGCGATTGTGTGCAAAGATACAAAAAAAACAGGACTTCCCACCTACTTGCCTACCAATATAAAAGCCGCCCAGTAATAAGGTGCGCTATAGTCTTCGCTCATCTGAAGCGCGATTTTGGCTTCGCGCAGGGCTTCGCTGTACGAAAGTCCACCTTGAAACTTTTGCTCATAAAACTTAAACATCAACTCTGCCGTAGAGTTATCAGAAACTGTCCAAAGCGAAACAGCCACATTCCGCGCACCCGCATAAAAAAGCGCACGAGTAAGCCCTACGATGCCTTCGCCTCGATAGACCTTACCCAAGCCCGTTTCACAAGCCGAGAGGGAAATCAAATCGGCAGGCAAGCGCAAGTTATAGATGTCGCTCGAATACAGATGCGCCTCCTCCATAGACTTGCCTGCCAGCAGGATTTGTGAAAATTCAGGACTGTCTTCGTTTACTTCGCCATGCGTAGCAAGGTGCAAGATGGTAGGATTTTGAAGTTGGGTAAATATTTTTTTATTCGCTTCTTTGTGGAGGTAGCATTTTACCGCAAAGCCTTGTGAAACAAAAAACTCCTTCAAGCGCAAAACCTCCGTTTCACTCCCTTGCAGACTGGTCTGTTTGTGGATACTAAAATCTACAGGAGCGCATAATATGATGTCGCCTTTTGTGGTTTGGGTAGGCAAGGTTTGGGAGTTATTTTGTACAAAAAGCGTAGCCGAAAAAGCATAACTGATGCTTTTTTGTTTGCAAAGATAGGGCATATAAGCATAGCTTGTGAGCGAGGCAGTTGGTTCACTGAGCAATACCTCAAAAGGAATCGTGCCGAGCCTCCCGTCAGGAATGATGATGACTTTAGATGTTTTACGAGAGAGTTTTTTGAGTCCAAGCTGTCCATAGAGTGTGTGGCTACTCTGTGTGAATACTTTGGCAGACCTGAATTTTATGCCATTCCGCAGGGCGTTGATTTGTTTTTCTAAGTCCGCCTTTTTAGGCAAATCCCAGACATTTATTTTCTTTTGTGTTACTTCAAAAACATAAATGCGCTGTGTATTTTCGGCTATGAAGTAGAGTAAGAGGGAGGTCTGCGCATCTAATACCGCCTGCAATGCACTCAAATCAGTGATTTTGCTGTTGTACTTCAGATTGTAGTAGTCAGGATAATTTTTTTCTAAATTTTGGATAAATGTTTCGTAGCTTCGCTTGAAATCAAAAAGACTGTCTTGGAACGCCTTACTTTCGGTGGGTGCGTTGGCTATTTTTTGCTCAAGGCGCGTAATATTGTTCTTGATTGTACTTTCTTGGGCTATCATTTCGGAAGGAATACCTGCATATTCTTTGGCTTCGGTATCAGCTATGGCAGAAAGTAAAACAGCCGATTTGCTTTTTTCTGCAAAATAAAATGCTTTTTGGACATAATATTGTTTGTTAAAATTCACTTCTCGGAGCTGTAAGCAGATACGAATGGCATATTCGTATATTTGGGTAGCGATATTGCTAAGGGCAATCTTATCGTTTTTGGTTTGGCGCGTTCTGCGGATTTGGTCGAGGAGCGCATCACAATTTTCTAAAATATTGAGCGCATCATACAGGTCGCGCATACGGGCAGACTGAGCAAAATGTCTTTCTTCGAGCGTTTCGGCTTTCATCACGAGTGCATTCAGCAAAATATCAGGGTTGTAAGCCGTTTGTTTTTCTGTGTCTATCAAGTTTGCGTTGATGGCATTTTGATAATTTTCAAGGGCTTTGTCTAATTTTTTTTCTTTCTTATAAGCATTTCCCAAGAGAATGTACGCATTGGCGACTTCGGGGTGCTTTTCTCCAAAACTTTTGCGGTAAATGTCTAAAGCCTTTTTTAGATAAATTTGTGCAAGGGTGGCATTGCCCATATCCGCGTGGCTCTGCCCGATATTCGTATAAGCAAAGGCGGTATTCGGGTGTTCATCTCCATAGACATCTTCCCAGATTTTACTTGCCATTTTGGTCTGTTCGAGGGCTTCTTGGGGTTTATTTTCGGCTTTGTATGTGATGGCGAGGTTGGTATAAGCTATGGCAATTTTGGGGTGTTTTTCGCCATATATTTTTTGGTAAATAGCAAGGGCTTTTTGGTAATATTCTCTTGCCTGTAGCGCATCTGTGGTGCTATGAATCAGCCCAAGGTCATTGTAAGAAGCCGCCATGTCGGGGTGGTTTTCAGGAAGCCTTGCCTGCCTGAGCGCGAGTGCCTTTTGCTGGTATTCGTAGGCAAGTTCTTGATTGCCTGTATTCCAATAGACCAGCCCGAGATTGGCAAGTATTTCAGCTTGGGCGTGGGGTTGTGTTTCGGCAAATTTAAGCGCGTTTTCAAGGGCTTTGAGAGCGAGGTCATTGCGCCCCTTGTTGATTTGGAGTTCGCCTTGTAGATTGTATAGGTAGGCAAGTTGGGGGGCATTTTTGGGGAAAGAAATGCTTTGGAGTGCGTCTGTGGCTTCGGCAAGTTTGCCCTGCCTGATGAGGCACTTTGTCATCATCAGGCTACAATCGCCTTGCCTACCCGCATGGCGTGTATAGCCCTTGCCTGCCTGCCGAAAAAGCGTTTCGGCTTGGGCATATTCTGCTTTTTGGAAAATTATTTGAGCATTTTGATAATCTTTGGAGGCATTGAGCGTGTCTTGTGCTGTCGCAAAAAGGGCAGGCAAGGCAACTAAAAATAGAAATAAAAGCTGTTTCATGACGTTAGGGCATATTTTACAGCAATGATAGGCAGTTTTTGTGCTATTTGACAAAAATTAACATAAAAATAGCATAAAACTATTACAACTCAAAGCCCAAAAATAAAATATCATCACGTTGTTGGGTGTGTTGCATCTGTGTTTCTAAAGTTTGTAGCAATATTTCGGCTTGTGCTTCCAATGTTTTCTCGAGGCTGTTTTGTAAAATACTTAGCATTTCTTCTTCGCCTATGCGGATTCTTCTTTCGTTGTTTTGGTCTGCAAATCCGTCC
>JAAFJK010000254.1 GCA_013298105.1 Cytophagales bacterium | reverse complement strand
TGGGCTAAAAGCTCTCTGAATCGTTGGGGGCTGAACTTTTTGCGGTTTTCGCCTCCGAATTGGTCTTGGAATCCGTCCGAATACAGGTAAATTTCCATTTGCTGGTCTTGGGCAGGCAAGGCAATGGTCTGTTGCGTGAAGATGCGTTCTTCTTCGCGTTGCTCCCCTCCTATCGTTTTCTTGTCGCCTTTGCATATTTGCATCTCTCCATGGAGGAAGTAGAGCATATTATTTTTTGCGCCTGAAAACTGTATTTGACGGTTTTCCTTGTCCCAAACTACCAGCCCTATGTCCATGCCATCGCGGTTGTCGGTTTCGTTTTGGCGCAAAGCCCGCCTTACCTCTATGTGGAGTTCGTTCAATATCAAATCACTGCTATAAATATGTTTTTGGGCGACTATCTCATAAAGTATCTGATTGCCTATCATACTCATAAAAGCTCCAGGAACGCCATGTCCTGTGCAGTCGGCTACAGCCATGAATGCCTTGCCTGCCCCTGCCTCTGCAGGGTGCGTATCATGAAACCAATAAAAGTCGCCCGAAACGATGTCTCTTGGCTGAAAAAGCACAAAATAGGCAGGCAAGGTCTTGTCTATCCTGTCTTTGAAGGGAAGCATCGCGGACTGAATCCTACTGCCATAGGTGATGCTGTCCATCATCTCATGGTTTTGTTTTTCTACTATGTCGCGCTGTGCTTCGAGTTCTTCTTTTTGGGCAGAGATTTCTTCGTTTGATTGTTTGAGTTCTTCGGATTGGGCTAAGATTTCTTCTTTTTGGAACTCTATTTCTCTGGTGCGTTCTTTTACCACACGCTCAAGATATTCGTTGTGTTTGCGCAAACGCCTGATATTCAGATACACCACTGCATATATCAGCAAACCTGCTAAAAGCGCGTACAGCGAATACGCCCACCACGTCCTGTACCAAGGGGGAAGGATAGTAAACTTGAAAGTGCTTATTTGCCCCTCAAAGCCAAAATAATTCAGGGCTTGTACTTGAAAAGTATAAGTGCCTTCGGGCAAGTTTGTAAATTCTTTGTAATTTTCTACTGCCCAATCTGACCATTTCGCGTCATAACCTTCTAAGAAATAACGGTATTTTACGCGGTCTTTGCTACTAAAATCTACGGCTGAATACTCAAAACGGATACCATTTTGTTCGTATGGCAATGTCCAAAATACCTTGCCTTGCCTGCCAAACAGCTCATGCGCTGAGAGCGAATCTGGATTATGCAAAGGCATCACATTTTTGATGTACGTAGGAAAGTTTCTTTTGTATGATTGTTTGATGTTCAGGTTAAGTTTGTAAAGGTCTTGCTGTCCCGCAAGCCAAAACTCCTTGTTTTCGGTTGAATGTCTGACTTGATAGTTATTTTCATTGAGATACTTGAAAGAAAACGAATCTATGCTGTGTACTTTTTTATTTTTCATAGTGATATACAAAACCCAGTTGCGGTCTTTTGTATTGGCTATGACATCATAAGTGTTGTCTTTTTTGACAAGAAAATCAAAATCAGTGGAGTCTGCGACACTAAATTGTCGGTTGTAGTAAGGTTTGTACTCAAAGGTATTGCGCAAAGTATCGTAAATATAATATGCTTCATTGATTTTGAGTAGCATCTGTCTGTCAAAGTTTTGAGAAAAGTTGATAGATTTGATGAGTGGTTTTTTCACTCCTTTGAGGTGTTCAAAGTCGCTTGGCTTGAGCTGTTTTTGGATTTTTTTATCCAAAAGTGAATATTGCGTAAGCAAAATACCATTTGTAAGGCGCGTATCTGCACCCCAAAACTGCCCATTTTCGTCTATATTGGTGGCAGTATTTTGGATTTCGGGTACTTGGAATGTATCTATTACTTCTCCCCTCCCCTCTTTGTATCTTACTTTGAGGACTTTGGCTGTATTTGTACCACAATAAATGATGTCTTTTTCTATTTTATTCGTGATAAGGTAAGTAAATATGTTACGTCCTTCGAGCTTTAGGAGCGGTACAGCTATGCCATTTTGTAGTTCATAAAGATTGTCTGCGCCTATAAAGAGCCTCTCCTTGCCTGCCATGTGTGTGATATTCATAGCAAAGGCTTGGGAAATAATGCCTTGCACATTCTCAAATTTATCTGTTTTGGGGTTTAGTCTAAGTACGCCTATATTGCAAGTACCATAAAGTATGCCCTCAAACTCTGTCATTCGCGTCATGCGCATGGTAACGTTTTTGGCATCATCATACTTTACATAATTGTTGTTGAGGGTTATTTTGCTGATTCCTTGAAAAGTACTGAGCCACAAATGGTTGGCATTGTCTTGAAAAAGTGATAGTACGCTATTGAATTGCAAGCCGTTGTCTTCGTTCAGGTGGTGCAGTAGTTTTAGTTCTCTGCTTAAGATATATAGTCCATTGCGGAGGGTAGCTATGGCGACAGTGCCATCTGAGAGTTGGCGAATGTGGTATATTTGGGCTTGTTTCAGGGCGTTGTCTAAGTCCGCATCGATGTCTTTTTTGCTAAAAACTTCGTCTTTGGTTTGTCCAAATTCTCCATAGAGATACAGTCCTTCGCGCCTTGTGCCCAAGAGTAGCCCACCTTTGTAGTGTGGTATCATACCCGAAATTTGAAAATGGGGCGATGGTGCGAACATTTCGCCAAATTTTACAGGTACAAACTCACTTCCATTCCACTCACATAGTCCGATTTTATCTTGGCGCAAGTACATTTTTTGATTACCTACAAAAAGCCTGTGGTAACTTTCTTGGGTAGGAATGGTGCGAATGTCTTTGCCGTCATATATCATAACCGCAAATCTGCTATGAAAAAAAGTTTCGTGTTTATAGACTTGGATAGACCATATCTCGGCTATGTCTTTTTGGATTACTTTTTGAATTTTGTCTTTGAATTGGGCATAAAGCGATACATACTTCATACGTCCATTTTTATCTTTTTCCAGATAGCCAAACTCATTTTGTCCGCCTGTATATATCCTGTGGGTGTTTTTATCATAACGTATGCTACGTGTGGCTGAGCCTAAGCGCGGGTCTGTGCTGGGAAAAAACACATCCCAGTTTTGTCCATCAAACTCCAATACGCCTCCTGTAGAGGCAAAATACAGTTTGCCATTTTCGGCTTGGGTAATGCCCCAGCCTGCCGCCAGTTGTTCTTTCACAAGGAGTTTCTCCTCCCTATTTAGGTAAGGAAGGTAATTCACAAATTCTGTATATTCTTGGGGTGGGTAGTTTGTGATGGTGGGCGCGCCCATGTGGTCTTGTGCGATACTTTTTGGCACATGACCTAAAAAAATAGCCCAACATGAAAGATAAAAATATTTTAACATAGCGCGGTTTGTATGGTTATGCTTTTAGACGCTTTTGAATGTTTATTTATTACAAAAGAATCAAAATTTATCAGGGAAAAGGGAAAGTGTCATGGCGAAATGCTAAAATTGTCATCATTTCAAAAATAAATGCCTTGCCTGCCTGCCCCTCAAGCACCATGACCTACCACTATAAATACAAAATAAACAAAGTTCACAAATATACTGCCAAATGCTTTGCCTGTAGCCATATTTTGTGAAAAATGAGGCTGTGAATCACATTCTCAAACCAACGAACGTATAAGGCGAATGGGCATAAAAAGATGCTTTAAATTTAAGGCACAGACGAGCCGTCTGTGCTACATTTTGATAACGACATAATTAATTTGTGAAAGAGGCACGCGGATAACGCAGATTTTACAGATGACAACGGATTTTTTAATTTCTAAAATATTCTGCGTTATCCGCGTGCTAAAAGCACACACAAAAACGCCACTAATCTTTAAAGTCGTTATCAAATTAGGAACGAGTAAAAAATAACTTGAGAATATTTAGCCACGCTGTAAGCGTCTGTTATCGAGCTTTTACGCGGTTAGGCAATACCAACAGACGCTTACAGCGTGGCTTCGCGTGAGTGAAATTATCATGTTATTTTATTTTCATTCCTTAGCGTTCTCCAAAAGCGGAAATTTGCTGAAACTCCTCCACATTGATAACCAAGTCCCACGAATAGCGCAAAAGAATCTTGCCTACCTGAAAGGCAGTATAGGGAGCTATTTTTTCGCCCAAAGCCATCTTCAGCAAAGCGGCAGGTTGGTTTTGTCCACTTGCAGCGGTAAGATAAATCCATGCAGGAAAGCGCGGATTCACTTCCATGATATAGTATTGGTTATCTGTTGTTTTCATTACTTCCAGCTCAAAGCCACCACGCCATTGTGTAGCCTTTACAAACTGCGTGGAGAGGTCTGCCAGCCCTTCATCTTCAATCGTGATGCCCGCCCATGCCTTGCCCTTATCTGTAATATAAAGTTTGCGCATAGGGACAGCCGAGATACATTTGCCTTTGCCATCGCCCAGTGCGGCTACATTTACTTCAGTGCCTTTTATAAATTCCTGCAAAATAATAGGCAGTCCCCATTTGGCTTGTAGGCTATAAAACGCTTTTTCTGCTTGTTCATAAGTATAAGCCACTGTAGCCTCATAAAACTTGCCTTTGACTACTATCGGGTAGCCCCACGTCTGCGCAATTTGTGGAATTTGGTAGGGCTGATGTATGATGGCACTTCTTGGCACAAGCATATTGTATTTTTGCCCAAAAGTGCTTAGGTTTATCTTGTCGCGTGCCTCCATTTGTTCGGAGGTAGGCAAGTACGAAGCTATGCCCATAGCTTGTAGCTGTGGGGATATTTTGATAAAATTATGCAATTCTGCATCAAAATTTGGAATCACAAGTTGCAGTTTTTCTTTTTCATGAATGTACTGTAACCTTGTCAATAGTGCCTCACTACCCGCCGAAGGGTATGGGATTTGGTAAGTCTTGTCTGTAACACCTTCCATATAGACTCCAGGCTCCATGGATTCGTAGGAAAGTCCAATGATGCGTACTTGAAAGTCCGTACATTCGCGCAGACAACGAATAACAGCCACGCCAGGACCAGGACTGTCTATGTTATTCAAGCCTGTAACGGCTACTGTGATGCTCGGTATTGTTTTTGATTCCATTGAGCAAAGTTAATATTTTTTTGGGAGCTACCAAAAGAGTTTCCAAAAAAATAACGATATTTGCAACCGTTTACGTCTTTCGTAATTTTTTTATATGCAGTACTACAATTCTATCATAGAAACCATAGGCAATACGCCTCTCATCAAACTCAACCGAGTTTGCAAAGGACTCAAAGGCACTATACTTGCCAAAGTAGAATACTTCAATCCAGGCAACTCTGTCAAAGACCGCATAGCGATTAAAATGATTGAAGATGCCGAAAAAGAAGGCAAACTAAAACCTGGTGGCACTATCATTGAAGGTACTTCGGGCAATACAGGTATGGGACTTGCCCTCGCCGCTATCGCCAAAGGCTACAAATGTATCTTTACGATGGCAGACAAACAGTCCAAAGAAAAAATGGACATTTTGCGGGCAGTAGGCGCGGAAGTAGTCGTATGTCCTACGAATGTATCCCCCGAAGACCCCAAGTCGTATTATTCAGTTGCCAAACGCCTGAATCGTGAAATTCCCAATTCCTTTTATCCGAACCAATACGACAACCTCTCGAACAGAAAAGCCCACTACGAAAGCACAGGTCCTGAGATATGGGCGCAGACGGCAGGCAAGATTACCCATTATGTTTCTACAGTAGGTACAGGCGGCACTATGTGTGGCACTGCCCAATACCTCAAAGAACAAAACCCAAATATCATCACAGTTGGCATTGACACTTACGGTTCTGTATTCAAAAAATACAAAGAAACAGGTGTTTTTGATGAAAATGAAATCTATCCGTACCTTACAGAAGGATTTGGAGAGGATATTTTGCCTCAAAACGTAGATTTTGATTTGATAGACCTTTTTATAAAGGTTACGGACAAAGATGCGGCTATCATGGCAAGGCGACTTTCGCGCGAAGAAGGCTTATTTATAGGCTGGTCTTGTGGCTCGGCAGTCTATGGCGCACTCGAATATTTGCGCCAAAACCCCATGAAAGAAGATGATGTAATGGTCATCATACTACCCGACCATGGCACGCGCTACATCGCCAAAATATACAACGACCTTTGGATGAAAGACCATGGATTTTTGGAATCAAGGGAATTTGCGACTGCACGCGACATCGTCCGCAAACGCGCCTCTAAGGGCGAATCAGTCGTAAGCATAGACAAAGGCGCGAAAGTAGCCGAAGCTATCCAACTTTTTGTAAAAAATGGCATCTCACAACTTCCTGTTACAGATGGCGAACACATAGTGGGCAGTATGCACGATTCGGCTATCCTTGCCCAAATCATCGAAAACCCTACCATCAAAGACCTGCAAGTCCACGAAATCATGGGCAAGCCTTTCAAATTTGTGGCTATGGACAATACGCTTGATGTACTTTCTTCGCTGATAGACAAAGACAATAAAGCCTTGCTGGTACGTGATGAGCTAAACCAAATCCACATCATTACACAAGCCGACCTTTTGGGTGCGATGGCGGGGTAAAACAAAACTGTTTATTTTCAACACTTGTCAAGGTCTGCGACCATTGACAACGTTGAAAATAAACAGTTTTTTGACAAAAAAATGAAACGTTCTAAAATTCATCAAGCAATGCCTGCACATAAGCCCCTTCATTCAAAATTTTGAAATAATCAGCACCCGTCAGGTGTACAAGGTCGCCCTTCGAAACACCATACAATTTCGCTATCAAACAATCATTTTCTACTTGCAGGTTGCGGTTTTGTCGGTCTGTTTTGGGTAGTTGTGTGTTCCAGATTCTCTCCTCTCCATTCGCCAAAGTCAGGTAAAGTGTAGGCGAGTTGGCAGTAGAAAGTTTGTAGGTATTTTCTATGATTTTTTGGTAGGCAAGGTTCGTTTGTAGTTCCGTATCTGTAGGCTGTGGTATAGGCAGACGCATCATATAAGTTTTGTTTACGTTGATGTCCACTAAAAAACGTGCAACATAATCCAGCACTATAGAGTTCAAAATACCACACATAAAGAGTACACGCTCTGTGGATATAACCTCTACTGTGATGTCATCATTTGTCAAGACATATTTTTTCGGAATATGCGCAAAAAGCGAATTACCAAAAGTGTTTTCCGCAGGCAAGATTCCTGCTATCAGTGTTCTTTTGTCTGTGTTGCGGGCTATGCCTCTGAACGCTAAGCGTGGATAATGAATGTCTAACACAATGCGCTGTAGAAGGTCTGCTTCAGTCCAAACTTTGCCATGCACACTTTCAAAATAATGCAAAATATCCTTCAATTTGCCTTTACTCTTTGTAACAGGTGGCAAAAGCGGGTAAATATCACTTACTAATCTGCTTAATTCCGTTTCTGCTATGTGTTTTTCAAATTCAGATTTATTTACCCAATATTGTGGTGGGGCAAAATTATATCTAAATTGATGAACCATCTTGCCTTCGTACAACACCATATCGTCAGGCTGTTGTTTGAAAAGACCTTTATCGTTGGTCATATCCAATTCTCGCCTAAAATCAAAATAATCAGGGTTCAAAGGCTGAAATTTTTGATAAAAACGCTCTATCAAATCAAAATCTAACTTATTTTTTATCTCAAATAAACTCCATTTGTCAGGCGATAAAAATTTAATGCGGTCTATAGAATATGGAATCGATTTTTCATGTACTGTAGGAGAGCGTAGCACCCTTATATCCGTAATCATAAATTGCGTAGGAATAAAAGTGGGTGCAGGCGCATCTGTAGGCAAGTGTGAAATTTTGAAGATGGCAAATTTATACCTGCTATCTACATCTTTGAAAACGCCCTTATTCTCTATTTGA
>JAAFJK010000732.1 GCA_013298105.1 Cytophagales bacterium | reverse complement strand
ACTAAAATCTAAACTCCATCGTGTGCGTGTTACACAAGCTGAACTCCACTATGTAGGCAGTATCACGATAGATGAAGATTTGCTCGAAGCCGCTGATATGATAGCTGGACAGCGCGTCCAGATAGTCAATATCAACAATGGCGAACGCTTCGAGACTTATATCATCAAAGGGGCGCGTGGCTCTGGGCAAATCTGCCTCAATGGTCCCGCCGCTCGAAAAGTCCAATTAGGCGATGTCTTGATAGTCATAGCCTACGCCATGATGGATTGGGAAGAAGCCAAAACTTTCCAACCTCGCATTGTCTTTCCTGATGAAAATAATCACCTTGTTTAATTCAAGATAACTTTTCGAAAAGTCAGCGAAACTCGCTTTTGGCGTTCGTGGCGCACACCTTCATACAAGTCTGTTTTACGCGAGGCAATTCCATGTTGCCAATCGTAGCGACTCTCTCCTTGTAGCACTACCGCACTCCTTGCTTCTAAAAGCAAGGATTTTTTTTCTTTAGTTCCTACGTGCGTAAAGTCCATGATACAGCCCGACCCCAACGAAATAGACACCACAGTGTCCGTAAAACATGGCTCACAGTCCACATGAGCCGCAATGCCTTGTCCTGCTTCGTAGGCATTGATGATGAGCTGGTCTGGCTTTTCAGCAAAAATCCGCTCCTGCCAAAGCCTCTCTGCCAATTCGTCTGCCCACGTAGGCAAGTTGCCTATTTTCATAGCCAAGTCTATGCGCCTCGCCTTGTAGTCGTACTTATAGCCATAATGTTGTACTTTACGCTTCAAGTCGCCCAGCCACGCTTGCGCGTGTATGACTTCCCAAAGCGCGTCATGGGCTGTATTGGTCAGATAGTCGGGCAGGTAGGTAAGGTCTTTGAGCATATTGTTGTGTTGGGAAATTTGATAGTTAGGAACGAGTAAAAAATAACTTGGACATTTTGCTAATCTTTTGCGCTTATACTTCGTTGCAATATTCATTACAAAATATCGCGCAAAATCCTGACCATCTTATTTTTTACTCGTTCCTTATTGTTTTTTATTTGAGTTTTTATTTGTAATTTTGTAAAAATAATTCATAATATGTTGCTCAAATTTTCTGTCAAACAATTAGGCAAAAAACGTCCCTTCATTGATGCCAAATCCATAGAGATTGAAGGACAATACAACGAACCTTGCCTACTGAAAGAGCTACTTGAGCGCATAGTGCGCCAACAAGTGGCAGAATTTAACGAAAAAAGAGCCGAAAAATCACTTTTTACCTTTTTTCAAGAAACCGAAATAGCACAAGAAGTCGAAACAGGCAAGGTGCGCTTTAAGTCTATCTACAACGATACTCAAGCAGACGTGAGTAAGGCGATAGAAACCGTTTGGCTTGCCTACCAAGATGGCTTGATAGCCGTTTTTATAGATGACAATCAAATAGAAAAACTTGAGAATACGGTTGTTTTGCAGGAAAGCTCCTTGATTACTTTTGTCCGATTAACGTTTTTAGCGGGCAGTAGCTGGTAATATACGCGCAAAAATCGTCCCAATATTTTGATAACGATTTTGTGTATGTTTTTAGCACGCGGATAACGCAGATTAAGCAGATTTTGACGGATTTTTTATATTTTAGAAATTAAAAAATCCGTTGTCATCTGTAAAATCCGCGTTATCCGCGTGCCTCTTTCACAAATTAACAAGTTATTGGTATATACATCTGTATTAAAAACTAACTGATTTCTAAGTAGTTGATAACTTCTTCATAATAACTTGGCTCAGTTATTTTGTTGCCGTGTGCATCAAAAAAGCCTTCTGAAGTAAGCTTCAATAGGTGTAAAGGCGCGTAATGTGCCTTGCTATGATTGGGCAGTATCAGGTTAGCTTCAGCCTCTGTCTGGCAGACAGCAGAGGCATATACCCCAAAATCTTCACTGATTGTCCCGACTGCATACCAAACGATACTTGTGTCTTTGGGCTTGGGACTGCGAACCACAAACAGTAGGCTTCCTGTTTCAATGCTTGTGCGGACGCATATCTCGAAGGTATTTTGGCAGTTTGGGCAGGTGTGATTTTTGTTGCCTTCCTGCCATTCATAATCTCCGCCAGTGGGAGGCAAAGAGCCTATAGCGCGAGATTCAGCAGGGATTTTAGTGTTGCAATGTGGGCAAAGAAAAGTAAGCATAGAAAAAATAGAAAA
>JAAFJK010000665.1 GCA_013298105.1 Cytophagales bacterium | reverse complement strand
TAGATGAAAATGCTTTGACACGTATTTTTAAACAAGCCCATGATGTACTTTGGGCAGGAGGCGAGCTAAACCCCTCACAGGCATTTGATGAATTGGACAAAATGATTTTTTGTAAAATTTGGGACGAGAAAAATACAGACAAAAACGAACCTTATGAGTTTCAAGTACGCAAAAAAGAAGCCCAAGAAGATTTGCAAAAACGCATTTTGCTACTTTATGACAAAGGAAAAGTACAAGACCCTGAAGTATTTAATAAGCCTATCGACTTGCCTCCCTATAAAATAAAGGCGGTAGTAGAATATTTGCAAAAGGTTAATCTTTCAGAAACTGACCTCGATAGCAAAGGAAAAGCGTTTGAAACTTTTATAGGGCATAGCTTCAGGGGTGAGTTTGGACAATTTTTTACACCGCGCAATGTAGTGAAGTTTGCGGTTGATGTCTTGCCTATCACGCATGAAAGCAAAGTATTAGATACTTCTTGCGGTTCGGGGGGCTTTTTGTTGTATGTATTGGATAAAGTACGCAGGCAAGCTGATGCACGCTATGATATAGAAAATCCTAAAGAGGCTGTAGCACATTATAAGCATTGGCACGACTTTGCAGAAAGGCGTTTGTTTGGTATTGAAATCAACGAACAAATAGCGCGAACTGCCAAAATGAATATGATTATCCATGACGATGGACATACCAACGTGGTACAATTTGATGGTTTGTTTGAAATAGATTATTTGCGCAAAAACTGTAACGGAGGCAAGGGCAATAACGGTTTTGAGGCAAATACTTTTGATTTTATTGTTACCAATCCGCCGTTTGGCTCTATAGCCAAACAGTCCGAAAAATCATATATGCAAATAGATGAGAGTACCGCACCTTACTATGACTTTTCACTTAAAGAACTGAATTGGATAGAAAAATCTTTAAAGCCTCAACACAAAACTACAGGCAGAGAAAACCAAGCTACCGAGATTCTTTTTATTGAGCAATGCTATCATTTTTTGAAAGAAGGTGGTTATATGGCTATCGTCTTGCCTGATGGTGTACTTACGAATAGCAGTGCGCAATATGTACGCGATGGGATAGAAGAAAAATTTAGGATAGTAGCAGTAGTTTCGTTGCCTCAAACTGCCTTCACGCATACAGGCGCGGGGGTAAAAAGCAGTGTGCTTTTTTTGAAAAAATGGAGCTTCGCCAAAACCAAAGAAATCAAAGACAAAAAAGATGATTTGGCTACACACATAGCTACTACGAGAGGGCTACGCGCGCATATAGAAGCGTGGGAAACTGAAAAAAAAGACCTTCAAAAACAACTCAAGAAAGCAAGCCCCCTAACCCCTGAAGGGGGAATGTTAGCGGAACAAATAGCAGAAATAAACGAAAAAATACAAACTTTCAAAGAGGAGTTAGAAGAAACCTATCAAACCGAAAAAAGCAAACTCATGGACTATCCTATCTTTATGGCAATAGCCGAACAGATAGGATTGGACGCTACAGGCAAGAAAATCAATCAAAACGATTTGGAAGACATAGCCCTTGAGTTGCAGAAGTTCCTACAAGCCATAGAAAACGGGACAGACCATTTTTTCGCCTAAGCCCCACACTCGATAAAGACAAGGTTTTTATCGTCAGCAGTGGGGCGTTGGAGGGAAGAATTGATGCACATTATTATAAACCAACCTTCATAGAACTTGCGAAAAGCATTGAAAAATTTGGCTTTGAATTTAAAAATTTAAGGAAATTAAGTATGCGTATATTTTCAGGTATGACACCTTTAAGTGGTGGAGATGCTTATACAACTAAAGAAAATGGCGTTATTTTTTTAAGAAGTGGTGATTATTCAGAACAAAATGATATAAATTTTGAAAACCTGATATATCTAAAAAAAGAAGTGCATGAAAAAACAATGCGTAGCTCTCAACTGCAAAAAAATGATGTTTTGATTGCGATTGTAGGGGCTACTATAGGCAAGGTTGGTGTGTATAAATTTGATTTAGAAGCTAATATAAACCAAGCTGTTTGTGCTGTAAGGCTTCAAGAAGGTATAAATCCTGATTTTGTACATTGTTTCTTGCTTACAAGCATAGGACAAAAATTTATAGATAGAATCAAAAGACCTGTAGCAAGAGCAAACATAAATCTTGACGAAATAGGAAGTTTACTAATTCCTATCTTGCCTACAGAAATACAAGCGCAAATAGTAGCTACTTTTAACCTTGCCTACCAAGCCAAACAAGCGAAAGAACAGCAGGCAAGAGAAGCTCTCGCGGGGATAGATGCGTATTTATTGGATAAACTCGGCATAAAAAGCCCCCTAACCCCCGAAAGGGGAACAAACGCCCAAACTCCCCCTTCGGGGGCTGGGGGGCTTCACTTTATCGTAAACTTCTCCAAAGTGCAGGGAGGAAGGTTTGACCCTTTCTATCATCAAAGGGAGTTTGAGCAAAACGTAGAAATGGTTAAAACAGGTAAGTATGAAGCAATACAACTAAAACATCTTGTACAAAAGTTGATAAAAGGTAAATTACCTAAAGACGAAGAAAAAGAAGGAATTTGTAAAGTAGTGCAAATCAATG